>JBGTIE010000237.1:0-11266 GCA_041745855.1 Lysobacterales bacterium
GCGGGCACTGCGTCGGGCCAGCCGGGTGCCGATCAGCGGCAAGGCCAGCAGTCCGACGCCAGCGGCCGCCAGTGCAGCGACAGTCGTGTCAGGAGCGGAATGTGGTCGGGTCCAGACCAGCGTCCGGACTTTGGGGGCATCCATGGCGCTGCGCGCCGTCGCCCGTACGGCCTTTCGATCTGACATGCCAATGCTGCTCGGTTCCTACGCGCACTGCCGCCGCTCTTCTGACCCCTCAGCCCTCAGCCCTCAGCCCTGCTCCTCGCGGTCCGCACATCGACCCGTTACACTCGTATGCTATAGCTTCCATCCGAGTGCTTCTCAGCGACGGCCTCCCCCTTTCTTCAGGATCTGCCGATATGCGTATCGCCTTGCTGGCGCGAAATGTCAATCTCTACAGCCACAAGCGCCTGATCGAGGCGGCGCAACAGCGTGGCCATGAAATCGAGCACATCAACACGCTCAAGTGCTACATGAACATCACTTCGCACCGGCCGGAACTACGCTACCAGGGCCGCAACCTGACCGGCTTCGACGCGGTCATTCCACGCATCGGCGCCTCGGTCACTTTCTACGGTCTGGCGGTGCTGCGTCAGTTCGAGATGATGGGCGTCTGGAGCGTCAACGAGTCGGTCGCGATCGGCCGCGCGCGCGACAAGCTGCGTTCACTGCAGATCCTCTCGCGCGCAGGCATCGGCCTGCCGGTGACCGCCTTTGCCTACGACACCAGCCGCACCGACGAGGTGCTGGAGATGGTTGGCGGCACACCGGCGATCATCAAGCTGCTGGAAGGCACCCAGGGCATTGGCGTGGTCCTGGGCGAGACGCCGCGCTCGGCCAAATCGGTGATCGAGGCCTTTCGCGGCGCCAACGTCAACATCCTGGTGCAGGAGTTCATCAAGGAGGCCGGCGGTACCGACATCCGGGCACTGGTCATCGGCGGCAAGATCATCGCGGCGATGCAGCGTCGCGGCGCCGAGGGCGATTTCCGCTCCAACCTGCATCGCGGCGGCAGCGCCAAGTCAATCAAGATCACGCCGGAAGAACGCAGCGTGGCGATCCGCGCCGCCAAGGCGATGGGCCTGAATGTGGCCGGCGTGGACATGCTGCGCAGCAATCACGGCCCGGTGATCATGGAGGTCAATTCTTCACCCGGCCTGGAAGGCGTGGAGAGAGCCACCGGTATCGATGTAGCCGGCAAGATCATCGAGTTCATGGAAACGCACCGGAAACCGGGCCAGACCAAGACCCGCGGCACGGGTTGAGGGCGGGAGGCCGACAACTCTTCCGGGCCCTGTGACTTGGGCCCTGCTCTTCACTGGCTACTGGAATCGGCTGCTGGAACTGCTACAAGACAATGCCCTGATCTCGCGCGACACCAGGTCAGGTCAAAGACTGGAATGGAGACGGCTTCGATCAACGGCCCATCGTCGGTTCAGAAGCTCGTTCATAGCTGCACCACGGCTTCGATCTCGACCAGCAACTCCGGCCGGCAGACTTCGCCCTCGACCACAAGTACACGCACATCGGCTGGAAACAGCTGATGGATCAGCTGCTGCACTTCGACCATGCGCTCCGAATCGCGCACATAGGCGCGCAGCACCGTCCCCGGACCGTAGCTGATCGTGCGCCCGCGCACATCGCCGGCTTGCACCAGCAGGCTGTCGAGGTTGCGCCGTATTTCGGCCACCTGGGCCGGCAGGTCCTCCGGATGCTGCGAGGCATGACCGACCAGGCTGGCGGTGCCGCTGATCAACAGCAGACCGCCGCGGTGACCTTCCCACAGCATCGCGCGGGAAAAGCGCGGCGGGGTCGGGCCGTAGTCGCGCGGATAGCGCCGCGGCGTGATCTGGCGCGGATTATCCAGACAGCGTCCCGGGGTCTTGGACGCCAGCCAGATGACCTGCAGCCGGGATGAGTCGCCCGGCCGGCCGATCACCGTTGCCGCCGGATCCTCGTCGAACCAGTCCCGCTCCAGCGCGCGCTGCCGACCGACGCAGAACTGCTTGTAGCGCTGCTCATCGCCCTCACCCTCGCCGATCGCCGAAAAGTAGTTCCAGACCCGCAGCACGAACGGATAACCGGACGCGCGGGCGTAGTCGGTCAGGCGCCGGTAGGCCTCCTCGCACAGCTCCGGGAAATCGTGGAAGTCGTGCTCGGACAGCTTCAGTTCGGCCACCATCAGTTCTTCGTCGGCGATGAACTGCGCCGCGCCCAGTCGACCGTAGCGGAGCTTCCCATGTGGCAGCCAGCACTCGCTCAGATCATGCAGCACCGGCAGATCGACAACACAGAAATCGTCCTCACGCGGCTTGATGCCGAAACGCCACTGCGCCAGCAGACCATTCTGCGCCTGTGGGCGTTCATGTCGGATCAGCCAGCGGCGCGCATGCGCGGCGGGTTCGGCCAGGCCAGTCATTGGGGTGCGGGGAGGTCCGGAGATTGGGGGTAGTTGAATGATAGCGGGAAGAGCGAGGGCACAGGGCCCAGGGTCCGGGCCGATTCAAACTGATGCAGTGATGGGGATCAGTATTGGGAAATCGGGGTCGGGGTTCCTTTAGTGCAATCGCTCATCCGGTCCCGGCGGGTCGGGCTCCAGCGGTCGACGGCGGCGATCGGGATCGAAGCTGACGACCTGGCCGCCGTTGCGCCTGGGGCCCTGCCAGATCGGTTCGATCGCGCCCGGCGGTGGCAGGCGTAGTTCTTCGTCCGGGTCCGGACCGTTTTCGAGTTCGTCGTCCAACTCGTAACTGTAAACCCGCTTGGGCGGCTTCGGATCGAGTCTCCACCAGCGCCAGGCGGCGATGCCCCCGAATAGTGCGCCGAAGAAATGGTACTCATAGGAGATGCCCGCCTCGCGCGGCAGCACCCCCAACAGCATGCCGCCATAGAGGAAAAACACTGCCAGCGCCACGGCCACGGCAATGCGATCGCGGCGGATGATCCCGAGCACGAACAGGAACAGCATCAGACCGTGGGTCAGACCGCTCGCTCCCAGATGGAAGGAGGGCCGGGCGAACAGCCAGACGCCAATGCCGGCACCGATCCAGATCAACGGCAATGCGCGAAAGGTGGCCTTCGGATAGGTGTAGAAGGCCAGCGTCATCAGGATCAGCACCGCCGGGGAGTTGGCCACCAGATGGGCCATGTCGCCGTGCAGCAAGGGTGCGGTAAGGATCCCGATCAGGCCTTCGAGCTTGCCCGGAAACAGCGCAAAAGCGCGCAACTTGGTATCCAGCATCCGCTCCAGGCCGTAAATCAGCCAGAGCAGGCCGAGCAGGCCGAAGGCGGCCTTGAAAGCGCGCGCCCAGGCGGCGCGATCGCGTTTGACATTGGCCGGTGAAAGCGCGTCGTCGGGGAGTTGGGGCAGATCCATGGCGCTTTAGCTGGGGGCGAGGTGGCCAGTGCGCAAGAGCCTGGTGCAATCCACTCGGGCCACAATCAGCACCGGCGCGCTCTCCCGACCCACTCTCGGCCGGTCCGACGCATGCCTGTCGGCGCCATTTCCACACCATTGGTCACTTACGTTGTGCGCGCGGTCACATTGCGGGGCGAATATCCACCGCAGGTGCGTCGGTGCGCAAGACAACATAGCCGCGCTGGCGCAATACTGCAGGTCAACCTACACGTCAACCAGTAGCAGGCAAGCGCGTTGCCCGGAACTAGCGTTCGGCGACGACCGAGTTCGGCAAATCGGCGGTACAACCGGGGAATGCGATCATGAAACACAAGGCGCAAAAGCGTCGTCCGCTGTTCGGGCTCTGGGGATTGTTGGCGGGCTTGCTGCTGGCCGGATCGGCCCTGGCGCAAGGCACCGATCTGGTGTTCCGCAACGGGTTCGACACCGTTACCGATGCCCCGGCCTCCGATGCCGAG
Organism: Lysobacterales bacterium; assembly: GCA_041745855.1. GTDB lineage: Bacteria > Pseudomonadota > Gammaproteobacteria > Xanthomonadales > SZUA-5 > JAWLAT01. Next base: position 3,877 of record JBGTIE010000237.1, read on the forward strand.
GCGGCCCGCTTCCTGACTCAGGCCACCTTTGGCCCGACCCGCGCCGAGATTGCCCGGCTGCGCAGCATCGGCTACCAGCAATGGCTGGAGCAGCAATTGTCGATGCCTCCGACGTTGACCCGGCCGTGGCTGGACCAGCTCAGCGAAGACCCGCAGTTCTCGCTCAACTCCGGCCATCGGGTCGATCGCTGGTACGTGCAGGCCGTCTACGCGCCGGACCAACTGCGCCAGCGCCTGAGTTTTGCCCTGAGTCAGATTCTGGTGGTGTCCGATTCTGGCGGAATCTCGACCCGGCGCGTATCGGATTATCAGGACATCCTGACCGGCGGCGCCTTTGGAAGCTATCGCGAACTGCTGGGGGACGTGACCTACAGTCCGGCGATGAGCGAATGGCTGACCTATCTGCGCAACCGCGCGGCCTATACCTCGGGAAGCAGCACCATCCTGCCGGACGAGAACTACGCCCGCGAGGTCATGCAGCTGTTCTCCTTCGGCCTGATCAAGCGCAATCTGGATTACTCACCGGCGCTGGTCGGCGGTCAGCCGGTGCCTACCTACGACAACACCATCATTGGCGAACTCGCGCGGGTCTTTACCGGCCTGTCCTATGACCGCACCAACTACACCAACGCGCGTTTCGGCAACAACACCAATGTCGACGAACTGGCACCGCTGATCTGCTTCCCGATGGTCAACCCGCCGGGCAACACGCTCTATCAGGCCGGCGGTGCGACCTTCCACGACAACGCCAGCAAGACCCTGTTCGACGGCGTCAGCCTGCCGGGGGTGGCCAACAGTGAAGCCGGCTGTCTGACCGACATCAACCGGGCGCTGGACGCGATTGCCAACCACCCCACCGTGGCGCCCTTCATCGCCCGCCAGCTGATCCAGAAGTTCGTCACCTCCAACCCCTCGCCAGGCTATATCCAGCGCGTGGCAACGGTGTTCAACAACAACGGCGATGGCGTGCGCGGCGACCTGGCTGCAGTGATCACGGCGGTGCTGATGGACAGCGAGGCGCGCAATTCGCCGACCGGCAGTTTCGGCAAGCTGCGCGAGCCGGTCCTGCGGATGACCGCCGCCTGGCGTGCGCTGGACGTGATCATGGGCCAGCCAGAGCCGCCGCTCAACGGCAACGGCACACCCAACGCCAGCGTCGGCAACATTTCGATGACACTGGGATTCAACGGCGATTTCGAGCAGCGACCGATGTCGGCGCCGACCGTGTTCAACTTCTACGAACCCGACTTTCAGGCGCCCGGACCGATCCAGAACGCCAACCTGTTTTCGCCCGAGTTCCAGATCCTCACCGAGACCACGGTGACCCGGATGAACAACACCATCCGTTCGCGCATCGTCGACTATTACCTCGGAGCGAACGGTCAGCCTGCGACCCGGCCACTGGTGGATTACACGCGACTGATCACGATCATCAACACGGCCAATGCCTCCACTTATGGCCAACTGGTCGACGAGCTGAACTTGCGGCTGATGTACGGCAGCATGTCGAGCAGCATGCGCAGCACCCTGATAACGATGCTGACCAGCCAGAGCGCGCCAACCACGGATGCCAACCGCATCGACCGCATCCGCCAGTTGCTCCGGGTGATCCTGTTGTCGCCCGAATTCGCCGTGCAGAAGTAAGAAGGAGAACACTCATGTCACGTCTGCAACGCGAAGCGCGCCGGAACTTCCTCAAGCGGCTGGCCGGCACCCTGGCCGGCGGCTCGGCGCTGTCCCTGCTGCCACAGCTGCGGCTGATGGATGCCGCGCTCGCGCAGGAGGGCGCGGGCGGCGCCTACCGGGCATTGGTCTGTGTCTATCTGGGCGGCGGTAATGACGCCTTCAATTGGCTGATCCCGTCCGACAACGACCGTTACAACGTCTATTCCAACTCGCGCGGCGGCACCTACAACGGCATCAACGGGCCGCTCGGCATTGCCCAGGGCGCGCTGCTGCCGTTGACCATGCAAGGCCTGCCCGGCGGTCACGGCTACGGCCTGCATCCGGCCTGCGCCGACTGGGACGGCGTCGATCGCAACGGCGTGCTGACCGCGATGCCCGGCCTGGCCAGCCTGACCAGCCAGGGCAAGGTCGCCTGGATCGCCAATCTCGGCACGTTGATCGAGCCGGTGACCAAGGCCACCTTCAACGACCCCACGGTGCTCAAGCCTCCCCAGTTGTATTCACACAATGACCAGACCAAGCTCTGGCATCAGGGCCAGGCCACGCCCAATTTCCGCTTCGGCTGGGGTGGTCAGGTCGCCGACCGCGTATTCGGCCAGAACGGCGTGATTTCCGGTGGTAGCAAGACCCTGCCGATGAACATCTCCTTCGCCGGGTCGAGCCAGTTCATGGTCGGTCAGGAGGTGCTGCCCTACCAGATGAACAACTGCGGCAACCCAAACAGCGGCAACGCCGTGGCCGGTCTGACCGTGGGCCAGAACTTCGCCAATTGTTCGGGCACCACCTCGCTGAGCGGCTTCGACGCCTGCGGCTCCGGCGCCGACACCCAGGCGCAGGAAATCGCCCTCTGCACCCTGCTCGGCAATCCGGGTAGCCACCCGTTCCAGATCGAGCACGCCAGTACGATGAACCGCGCGATGGACCTGTCGGCAGCGATCCAGTCCCAGATCGTTGGCGCCAACCCGGACAACCCTTCACTGCTGACTACGCCATTCCGCGCGCTCGCCGACGATCAGATCGTGACCGGCTACAACCTCGCCGCCGACGGCAACAACTCGCTCGCCGAGCAGTTGGCGATGGTGGCGCGGCTGATCAAGGTGCGCGGGGCGCTGGGCCACCAGCGCAGCATCTTCTTTGTCAGCCTGGGCGGCTTCGACAGCCACGCCGCGCAGATGCCCGATACCGGCCAGCCGCGTCTGCTGCGGCGCATTTCGCGGGCGTTGGGCGCGTTCTATCGCGGTCTGGAAGAGATCGGCATGGAGAACAACGTCACCACCTTCACGATGAGCGAATTCGCCCGCACCCTGAACTCCAACGGCGACGGCTCTGACCACGGCTGGGGCAGCGTGCAGATGGTCATGGGCGGTTCGGTCCGCGGTGGGCGACTGTACGGGACTTTCCCGGACCAGACCCTCAACGGTCCGGACTGCTTCAACCGCGGTCAGATGATCCCGACCACGGCAATGGACCAGTACGGCGCCGCGCTGGCCCAGTGGATGGGCCTGGGCGCGACCGACCTGGGGGCGATTTTCCCAAATCTTGCCAACTTCAATCCGCAGACGCTGGACTTCATGAATCCCGCTCCGGTCTGACCGTTCGATCTTCCGGTAAAGAGCTTTTCAACACAAAGGACACAAAGGACACAAAGGAAAAGCTTCTTGAATCAGCGGCAAGCGGATGCCGTGTCGTAAGGCGACGGTGGCCGTTCTTCGGCAGCGAGATCCCTCGGGGTCGGGGTCGGGGTCGGAATCGGGATCGATTGGTTTTGGCGTAACCATCACCCTTCTCAGCTTCTGCGTGGCCACCAGCACTGCCCCAACATGGTGCAGGCTGGATCATCCTGGTGCAGAGTTTTCGAGTACCAGCTCACGCAGCCTCTTGCTGCACCGCAACACGACGCGCTCAACGTGCGGTCCTCGGCGCTGTAGCTGCTGGCACGGCAGTTGCATTGAGCATGGTCCGGATGCCAGCCGAAGCCCGGCCCGACGTCCGCGACGTCGAAACGCGCGATACTGGCAGGCACCTTCCCGACCCCCCGACCGCAGGAGTCACCGATGTCTCTGGACAAAGTCAAAAAGCTCGCCAAGGAAAATGGCGTCAAATTTCTCGATCTGCGTTTTGCCGACATGCTCGGCAAGGAACACCACGTTGCCTATCCCGTCAGTACCCTGAACGAAGAATTGTTCGAGGACGGCAAGATGTTCGACGGCTCGTCCATCTCCGGCTGGAAGGGCATCAGCGAGTCCGACATGGTGCTGCTGCCCGAAGCCGCCAGCGCGGTGCTCGATCCGTTTTCTGAAGAACCCAGCCTGATCCTGCGCTGTGACGTGCTCGAACCGTCGACAATGCAGAGCTACAGTCGCTGCCCGCGTGGCGTGGCCAAGCGCGCCGAGGCTTATCTGAAGGCCAGCGGCGTCGGCGATGCCGCCTACTTCGGTCCGGAGCCGGAATTCTTCGTGTTCGATGGTGTGCGCTATGGCGTCAACATGCAGGGCGCGTTCTACGAGATCGAGTCCGAGGAAGGCCACTGGAGCTCGGCGAAGAAGTACGAAGGTGGCAATTCCGGTCATCGGCCCGGAATCAAGGGCGGTTATTTCCCGGTACCGCCGGTCGATTCGCTGTCAGATTTGCGCGCCGCGATGTGCCTGACGCTGGAAGCAATGGGCATCGAAGTCGAGGTCCATCACCACGAGGTCGCGACCGCCGGCCAGTGCGAGATCGGCACCCGCTTCAACTCGCTTACCCGCAAGGCGGACGAGTTGCTGATGCTCAAGTACGTGGTGCGCAATGTCGCCCATCAGCACGGCATGAGCGCCACCTTCATGCCCAAGCCGATCGTCGGCGATAACGGCAGCGGCATGCACGTCCACCAGTCGATCGCCAAGGGCGGCAAGAACCTGTTCTCAGGCAACGAGTACGGCGGCCTGTCCAAGACTGCGCTCTACTACATCGGCGGCGTCTTCAAGCACGCCCGTGCCATCAACGCCTTCACCAATGCCACCACCAACAGCTACAAGCGGCTGGTGCCGGGTTTCGAGGCACCTGTGCTGCTGGCCTACTCGGCCCGCAATCGCTCGGCCTCGTGCCGCATTCCATGGGTCTCCGACCCGAAGGCTCGACGGGTCGAAGTGCGCTTCCCTGACTCCACCGGCCCGTCTTACCTGAGCTTTGCCGCGCTGTTGATGGCTGGCCTTGACGGAATCAAGAACAAGACCGATCCCGGCGCGCCGATGGACAAGGATCTGTACGATCTGCCACCGGAGGAGGAGAAGGCCATTCCCACCGTCTGCCACTCCCTCGACCAGGCCCTGCGCGCCCTCGACGAGGACCGTGAATTCCTCAAGACCGGTGGCGTCATGAACGATGATTTCATCGACGGCTACATCGCCCTGAAGATGAAGGAAGTCACCGCCCTGCGCATGCACACCCATCCGATCGAGTATCAGCAGTACTACTCGCTGTAGTTGCGACGATCAGCGGGGTCGGAATCCGGCCCGAAGCAAAAGCCCTCCTCCGCCACCGCGGGGAGGGCTTTTTCGTGCGGACTTCAGCGCTAGCCGTCAGCCGTGGACGGATCGATGACCGCGCTCACCGGGGTGATCCTGTTGGCGGGAAAACCCGACTTCTCGGCGTGCTCGCGAATGAGCTGCTCACTCGGCGCGTTGTAGACGCAATAGATCTTGTCGCCGGCGACGTAGCTGTGCACCCACTGGATTTCCGGACTCATCTGCGCCAGCACCGCATTGGAGTGGCTGGCCGCATCCCGCAGCGCCTGCTCCGACATGTCACCGGCGCCAGCGATCTCACGCTCTATCAGAAACTGGGTCATCACCTGACTCCCGAGATGCCAGGATGCCCCGCAAGTGGGGCCCAACGGCAAGGACGAAACCGCTGCGACGTATTGTGCACCGGTCCGGCGACCGGTGCAGTCTTTGCCAATCGCAAGTTCAGGAGATTCCGACCCGCCGCGCGGCGTCGAGCAGGCGCTCGCGGCCACGTTTCTTGCATCGGCTGACCAGGTTTTCAGCGAAGGATTCCAGCCCACTCCAGCGCAGCACGGTGTCGCCCGACACGCCGCTCAGATAGCCATCGAGCCAAAGAAACACGGCTGCGATGTCTTCTTCGGAGGCATCGGAGATGTCGTACAGAAAGGATTCGCAGGTGTAGCTGCCGAAATCAATGTCCTGCACCCGCCCCTTGCGGGCATCGGCGGACAGGGAAGTAACGCACAGCGCGAGCGCGGACAGCCCCAGTAGCAGGTGCTTGTGCATAGCGGTGAATCCCCCATGGATGGAGAGGGAATCGTAGCAAGGGAGCCGGGCCAGCGGAACGGGTTCCTTTCAAGGGTGCCGCTCTGCAAGGAACCCCGAGTTGTACTCGGGCAACGAGGCCAGGTGACGCCGGAAGGCATCGACGGGGTTGAAGTTGGTCGCAAGCCGCAAAGATCCGTCGCTGCGCGACGACCCGAGTGCAACTCGGGGTTCCATACAAGGGCCGCGCTCTGAAAGGAACCCCGAGTTGTACTCGGGCAACGAGGTCAGGTGACGCTGGGAGCCTGTCAACCCGGTTGAAGTGGGTCGCAAACCGAAGAGCCCCGTCGCTGCGCGACGACCCGAGTGCAACTCGGGGTTCCGTTCAAGGCCGCCGCTCTGCAAGGAACTCCGAGTTGTACTCGGGCATCGAGGTCAGGTGACGCCGGAGTCTCGTCGACACAGCTGGAGTTGATCGCAAACCGAAGAACGCGTCGCTGCGCGACGACCCGAGTGCAACTCGGGGTTCCGGTCCGGATCTACTGGGCCCTGGGCCCTGAGCCCTGGAGCCCGCTCTTCTGACCCCTCAGCCCTCACCCCTCAGCCCTGCAACTCATAGAAACTGCCCCACCGCCGGATTCCCGCTCTCATCCACGTAGCTGTAACCCAGCGCGGCCAGGTCCCGGTGGAAGTCGGCAACGTCGGCATCGGCGACCTCGAAACCAGCCAGTACGCGGCCGTAGGCGGCGCCGTGGCTGCGGTAATGGAACAGGCTGATGTTCCAGCGGCCGCCGAGGTGTTCAAGGAAGCGCAACAGCGCGCCGGGACGTTCGGGGAACTCGAAGCGCAGGATGCGTTCGGGCAGCGGCGGGCGGGCGCGGCCGCCGACCAGGTGGCGGATGTGCAGCTTGGCCAGTTCGTTGCCGCTGTAGTCGTGGACGACGTAGCCGGCGGTCTCGAAATCCGCGATCAGTTCCCTTCGATCCTGGTCTCGGTCCCGCCCGCCCTGGCGCAGGCTGATGCCCACAAAAACCTGCGCTGCTTTGGCATCGGCGTAGCGGTAGTTGAATTCGGTCACGGCGCGGCTGCCGAGCAGTCGGCAGAAGGCCAGGAAGGCGCCGGCGCGTTCAGGGATGGTCACGCCGAGCACGGCCTCACAGTGCTCGCCGATCTCGGCCCGCTCGGCGACGTGACGTAGCCGGTCGAAGTTCATGTTGGCGCCGCTGGCGATCGCCACCAACGGCAGACTGGCGTCGCCGCCGTCTTCCAGCCAGCGCTTGCAGCCGGCCAGGGCCAGCGCACCGGCTGGCTCGAGCACCACCCGGGTGTCCTCGAAGACATCCTTGATCGCCGCACAGATCTCGTCGGTGCTGACGGTCACGACGCCATCGATCCGGCTTTGCAACAACCGGAAGGGCTCATCCCCGATACGCTTGACCGCGACGCCGTCGACA
>JBGTIE010000238.1:0-1806 GCA_041745855.1 Lysobacterales bacterium
GGTGGGGGGGGGGTTTGCTGGGGTGGGGGGTTGGGGACGGATCCTGCTGCGGCTGATCGAAGCGACTAACGCCCTGCCATCCCAACAGTCAAGCCGACCAGGCTGGCGCGCGGCAGCGTTGCGGGTTGCCAACGTCGATGCCAGCTACGCGCGGGCCATCGAGGCAGGCTTCGTTGCCAAGCCCCCTCCGGCGCCGTGCATCGACCCGATCGGCAGCCTGGCTGAGGTTACCGGACCGGCAAGCGAGACCATCGGCTTGTACCAGTCCGGCCGACCAGCAGCCGGGACTGACCTAGCCCTGCCCGACTGGCTGATGGCCGTTACGAGCAGTCGCCACATCGAGCAGGCGCGTGGCTTTCACGAGGGCCTCCTCGGCGGTGCCAGCTGGCTGATCGATGCCCCGGTTCCACTGGACGACCAGCGTGCGCGGGGCCGGATCGCCATCGTCGACATGGCCGGAGGCCACCAGGTCCGGATCGAGGAATGGTCACCCGATGGCCCGGCGCCGACCAACAACCGGCCGGTCGCCTGCGGTCTGCTCAGTGTCCGTCTCGGGCGTGGCGCACCTTCAGCCGCCGATGAATCGCAGCTGATCCGTAGCTGCCGCGTACTCGCCGGACCAGAGGGCGAGCTGATTGAACTGTTATGATCGCGGCCTGCTACATACCGTGCTCGCCTACCCCATCCCGCCGGAGAACCAAACCGTGATTCGAGCATTGCTGACCGCTGCCCTCCTTTTTACCCCCGCCGCGCTGCTGACCGCGAACATCGCCAACGCACAGGCCGGCGAGACCGCCAACCCGCGCGTCGCGCTGTCGACCAATGAAGGCGAGATCGTCATCGAGCTGTACGCCGACAAGGCACCCAAGTCGGTCGAGAACTTCCTCGCCTACGTCAAGTCCGGTCATTACAACGGCACGATTTTCCATCGCGTCATCGATGGCTTCATGATCCAGGGCGGCGGCTACACCTCCGACCTGCAGGCCCGTCCGACCAAGGAGCCGATCCAGAACGAGGCTACCAACGGGCTGAAGAACGCCAAGTACACCCTCGCGATGGCGCGGACCAATGACCCGCACTCGGCGACCTCGCAGTTCTTCATCAATGTCGCCGACAACGCCGCCCTTGACCACAGGAGCCCGGCCAGCGGATCGACCTTTGGCTACGCGGTGTTTGGCAAGGTGGTTTCGGGGACCGAAGTGGTCGACAAGATCAAGGCCATCCCGACCCAGGCGCGTTCGCCGCTGTTCCAGAACCTGCCCGAGCGGCCGGTGATGGTCCAGAAGGCTGAATTGCAGCAATAAATTGGGCGGCGAGAGGCCGACCGATGGCGGTCGCCGCCTCTGATCTGTTCATTTCCGACCTGCATCTGGACGCCCCCTCGGGTGTCCGGATGCTCGCCAATGCCCTGGCCGACCAGCCAGCCCCGCCGCGCCGCCTGTACATCCTTGGCGATCTGTTCGAGGTCTGGATCGGCGATGACGACGACGCCGAGTTGCCCGAGGTCGTCGCACGCCTTCTGCGCGAGCAGAAGCGTCGCGGCAGCGAGTTGTACTTTCTGGCCGGCAATCGCGACTTCCTGCTCGGTCAGGATTACCTGAACCGCTGCGGCGCGACCCTTATCCAGGACCCATGCACGATCGACTGCTACGGCCACTCGGTGACCCTGATTCATGGCGACCGCGAGTGTCTGGCTGACGTCGAGTATCAGCAGTTTCGGCGCCAGGTGCGCACGCCGGAATGGCGTCAGGCCTTCCAGGCCCAGTCGCTGGCGGCCAGACGCCAGTTCGCCGCCCAGGCCCGCGC
>JBGTIE010000239.1:0-3623 GCA_041745855.1 Lysobacterales bacterium
GTTTTTTGACCCGCCATTTTCAAAGTCGCTATAGCTGAAAGTAGGATCTTTGGTGTGGATGCGCCAGCTTTCCATTGTCAGGGCTAAGGTCCAAGAAATGCGCTCGTGGCAAATATGACGCCCAGCACCCACGCAATAAGCAACAAACCGATCTCAAACTTTAATGCAAGCGAAGGTGGCTCGTCATCATCGTTCCAGCCTCTCATCGCCAGACCTTCCCCAAAGCAATCGATCTCTGCGGGCCGCCAATTTAAAGCCTCGCAACCCCAGACTTGGACTGCGCGAGGCGCGGTGGCGGCGATATGGTCACTCCAAGGACATTTCGGTGACGAATTTGGAGCTGCCAAACAGTAAGCCTGACGGTCATCAGCGACCACTTATGTTCACGCTGCAGGGTCGGGCGCCGATTGGCAATCTGGGGCAGATACCCCCAAGGCTAGGATGAAGGCTCCCATGGATTAATGACCAACAACCCGAATTCCTCAAAAATACTCGTGTTGCGCGAAGCGACAGTGAGGCCGTGTGCAGCAGCTAGCCTCCGAGCGATGTGACTGCAAGCCGCTTGGCGCAATATGGAAAGGGTCAATTTTCTTTAGATCGGCCATCAAGATGCGCATGCAGAACGTACCGCAGTGGAAACAGCCTTTTAGGGTCTTATCATGTTAGGCTGGCGACAGCTTATCCGCATCAATCATTCGGTCGCCTCTGACGTGACCCCCTGATTTTCCTCCACGAGCGATTAGAGTCTGGCCTGAAGGAAGGACAGACGATGAAGCGTAAGAGGTTTTCAGAAGAGCAGATCATTGGTGTGCTGAAGGAGGCAGAGGCGGGCGCAAAGACCGCTGATCTGGCCAGGCGGCACGGGGTGTCTGAAGCGACGATCTACAACTGGAAGGCCAAGTATGGCGGGCTGGAGGTATCCGAGGCCCGGCGTTTGCGGGAGCTTGAGAGCGAGAACGCGAAGCTCAAACGGCTGCTGGCCGACACTATGCTGGACAACGTGGCGCTGAAGGATCTTCTTTCAAAAAAGTGGTGACGCCCGCCGCGAAGCGGGAAGCTGTTGCTCATCTCCAGGCCTGTCATGGGATGAGCGAGCGGCGGGCGTGCCGTGTCATCGATGCCGATCGCAAAAGCGTGCGCTACCGTTCCATCCGGGATGATGACGGCGGTCTGCGTGAGAAGCTGCGCGATCTGGCCAACCAGCGTCGCCGGTTCGGCTATCGCCGTTTGCATATCTTGCTGCGCCGGGAGGGCGTGATGATCAACCGGAAGAAGACCCAGCGGCTTTACAAGGAGGAAGGTCTGGCGGTGAGGCGGCGACGCAGCCGCAAGCGTGCTGTCGGCGCCAGGGCACCTGCTCCGGTGCTGGCGCTGGCGAACCAGCGCTGGAGCCTCGACTTCGTTCATGACCAGATGGCCTCTGGCAGACGGTTCCGCGTGCTCAATGTGGTCGACGACGTAACCAGGGAGTGCATCGCAGCGGTGCCGGACACCTCGATCTCAGGCCGCCGTGTCGTGCGCGAGCTGACCGAGCTAATCACACAGCGCGGTAAGCCCGGCATGATCGTCAGCGATAACGGCACCGAACTCACCAGCAATGCCGTGCTCGCATGGTGCGGTCAGATCGGCGTGGAGTGGCATTACATCGCTCCGGGCAAGCCGATGCAGAATGGCTACGTCGAGAGCTTTAACGGCCGCATGCGCGACGAGCTGCTCAACGAGACCCTGTTCCTCAGCATGGCCCATGCAAGGGTCGAGATCGCTGCTTGGGTGGATGACTACAACCAGGAGAGACCACACTCGTCCCTTGGCTACGCAACCCCGGCGGCGTTCGCCGCCGAACTGGATAAGCAATGGCCTGCTTCGCTACGCCCTACGGGCTCCGCTACGCAGACCATTGCTTCAACCGCGCTGATGCGCAAAACAACCGCCCGGCTCTAATCCCAGCTGGGGGAAAGCTGGGGGTCACGTCACGCCTACCAAGCGCGCCTTACGAGACTTGAGGCTGAATTCGACGCAAGAAACCAAGATCTAGAGAAGAAGCGCGAAGAACTGGAACGCATTCGCGATGAAATGCACGATCGTGAGCCTCAGCATGAGCGTCGACGATTAAGGGAGGATTTGACAAAGAACATTGGAAAAATACTAACAGGCGAAAGCGGTAATCAAGAAAAAGCTTACCGCAGTCATTGGTTTTTTATGGTATCTGGGACCTGCCTGATAGTTGTTTCACTAATTTTTACACTACAACTCGCGCTTGCACCAACCTCCGCTCAACCAAGCGTAGCAGATGCAACATTCTCTTTCTGGATGACTGCGATAAAAGGGTTTGCGGCAGGCGCAGCTGGAGTTGCCTTCCTTTGGGCTGGACTTTCTGGCTTGAAAAGAGCTGAGGAGGCGGAACGCGCTCAATCTCTCAGGTTGCAGCGATACTCACACGATATGGATCGTGCAAGTTGGGTTGTTGAGACAATTCTCCAGCTTAGTAGCACTGAAAGCGCAAAGGTGCCCGACGTCTGGTTGGAATCAGTTTGTAACGATCTTTTCAAGAGCGATCCTGACAAGGCTAGTGCGACTCCAGATTCACTCGAAGCCCTCGGTGCCCTTTTGGATGCAACTGCTCGCGCTAAGATAGGAACGAACGGGTTTGAATTCGAACTCGAGAGAAAAGACGCGAAGAGGGTAGCAAAACAAGCAGGCTAAGCCCAGACGAACGTCATCCCGGGCTTGACCCGGGATCGCTCTCAATCATGGTCCAGCGCAAAAAGCAACCCGACCCCGGATCAAGTCCGGGGAGACGTGGGAGTGGAGCGGGCGCCCCCTAACACCACGCCCGCCTTGGCCCGCCCCATTGCTCGGCCAGCCCTTCGCGCACCAGCACTGCGCCAAGGCTCGCACCGTCGCGGGTCACCAGCATCAGGCTGCGGCCATAGCGGTCTTCGCTGCGGCCTTCGGGGTTCGGCTCTAGGCTGAACGGGAAAAAGGTAACGCAGACCGCGCCCACCCCCGGCCCCTCCCGCAAGCGGGAGGGGAGATCAGGCCCACCCCCTAACCCCTCCTGCAAGTGGAGGGGAGTTGTTGGCGCCACTTGTCCCCCTCCCGCTTGCGGGAGGGGTTAGGGGTGGGCGCGGAGCCACGGCAGTCAGGGTTCTGTTCCGAAACCTCGGCATAGGCCCAACCCGCTGCGACTAAATTCGCCTTCGGCTCATCAAGTCTCGCGCCCTTCCCGCAGGCGGGAAGGGTCATCAGTGCGATCCGATCCCCCGGCGCAGGCGGGAGGGTTGATCAGCGCTGCCCCTTCAACTCCCGCAGCCGCTCCACTTCAAGCCGGATCACGGCCACCACACCTTCGACATTCGCGTGAACATCGGCATTGGCGAAGCGCAACACGGTGAAGCCATGCTCTGCCATCCAGCGATCACGCCGCACGTCCCGCTCGGGCGCGATATCGTGGCTGTGGCCATCAAGCTCGATCACCAGCGCTAAAGCACGGCACAGGAAGTCTGCGAAGAACGGCCCGACGGGCATCTGGCGGCTGAACTTCGCGCCGGTCTGGTTGCGCGCAAGGAACGCCCAAAGCGCACGCTCCGCCGGGGTCGCCTCGCGCCGCAGCGTGCGGGCGC
>JBGTIE010000240.1:0-2926 GCA_041745855.1 Lysobacterales bacterium
ACCGCAGCAGCGGCAACGCCTTCGGTGCAGCGCTGCAGCGCAGTCTGAGCGACTCGGGCGAGTCACCACGGCTGCGCATGGATCTGGCGGACTGCGCCAACGTGGTCGTGGCGATGCCCGCGCCCGATCAGGATCTGGTCATCGGCAATCTCAGCGCCAATGCCTTGCGCTATGCCGACGCCGGCAGTGATGTCCAGTTGCGGGCACGTCGGCAGGGACGCCGCCTGGTAGTTGAGTGGCGCAACCGCTGCAGCAGCTTGAGCCCGGCCGAGCGCAAGCGCCTGCTTGAGCCCTTCTTCCGCTCCGAACAGGCGCGCCTGCAGCACCGGGAGGGCAGCGGCCTGGGCTTGAGCCTGGTCCAGGCGGCCCTGGATCGGTGCGGAGGGCGGATGAAGATCGAATTTGACGATACGCTGGTGACCGTGCGGGTCAGCCTGCCGATAGTCCGTCGATAGTCCGTTTTGGGGTGATCGAATGAAACAGCGCTTGCTGTTGGTCGAAAATGAACCCGGTCTGGTCCTGACGCTTGGCGATCGGCTGCGGGCTGCCGGCTTCGAGGTGGAGGCCACCGGGAGCGCACGCGAGGCCTGGCGCTGGCTGGGTGAGCGGGCCTATCACGTTGTCGTGCTCGACGTGATGCTCGACGATGGCAACGGCTTCGATCTGTGCCGGCGCCTGCGCGAGCGCGACCCTTTGACGCCGGTGCTGATGCTGACCGCGCTCGATGCGGTGGAGCAGCGCGTGCGCGGCTTGGACGCCGGCGCTGACGATTATTTGTGCAAGCCCTTCGATGGGCAGGAGCTGACCGCCCGACTGCAGGCCTTGTTGCGCCGCTCGCGGTTGGCACCGGTCGACCCTTCCGATCGCCTTTGCGTGGGCGCCATCGAGATGCAACTGGCCTCAGCCGAATGCCGGGTCGACGGCGAGCTGGTCACGCTGTCGGCAAGGCTGTTCACACTGCTGCGCTATTTCCTGCTTCATCCGAATCAGGTGATCAGCCGCGACCGATTGCTGAACGAGGTCTGGGGTTACGACTCGCTACCCAACACGCGCACCGTCGACGTCCACGTCGGCTGGCTCCGTCGCCAGATCGAACCCGACCCGGCCAACCCCGAGCGCCTGCTGACCGTGCACCGGTTGGGGTACAAGTTCGTGGGTTGAATGGTGGGGTGATGTTGCGTTGCCGTTGCCGTTGCTGTTGCATTTGTAGGAAGGAGCTTGCTCGCGATCCGCAGCGCGCAGCGCTGCCCTTGCTCTTCGGTCAGGATGCCGGCCAAAGCCAAGGCCCGCTTCCGCGGTCGCCTGCAAGCAGCCTCCTACAGTTCCTATGCGGCTTTGCGGCATGTCTGCTCGCTCGCGATCCGCAGCGCGCAGCGGTGCCTTTGCTTCCTTCTCGGCGATTCCCGGCCGTCCGCGCGAGACTTGCGCGGGTTGTGCACCGCTTCGTATGGAGACGCGGCCGCCGGCGCGAATGTGACAGGGGCGAAAATCGCGGCACCACGCGCGCCGGAACCGCGCTACTTCCATCCGGGGGGCTGCGCTTCGAACGAGGGGCCAAAGCCCGCTTCCGCCGTCGCTTCCAAGCAGCCTCCACCGTTCCTTTGAGGTCCTGCGGCGAGTGTCGTGGCTCGAACTGCAGTCTTGACGATCCGCCAGATCGCGCCCATACTGCGCGGTCTTTTTAGTCCGCCAGTTTTCCGGAGTCGAATCAGTGGCCAATACCCCCTCAGCCAAGAAGCGTGCCCGCCAGGCGGTCAAGCGTCGGGCCCAGAACATGAGCGTTCGCAGCATGTTGCGCACCTCGATCAAGAACGTCCTCAAGGCCATCGAGGCCGGTGAGAAGGCTACGGCCGAGCAGGCCTACAAGACCGCAGTGCCGATCCTCGACCGGATCGCGGCCCGCGGCACCATTGCCAAGAACAAGGCTGCTCGCCACAAGAGCCGGCTGAGCGCCAAGATCAAGGCGATGGGCACCGAGCAGGCCGCCGCCTGATTCGAGCCACCAGCAACAACGAAGAAGGCGCCCGCGATGGCGCCTTTTTTGTGCGTCGCAGGCCGGTCGGGATAGCAGTCCTGCCCGCACTCGTCCAGCAAACCTCAATCCGGCGGAGCGGTCATGCCGAGTGAATCCAGCCAAAACCTGCGCCAGCTCGATCTGTTCATCGACAACGAGACGGAGCTCAGCCTGCATGGCTTGCGTACGGCGCTCGCACAGGGTTCGTTGGATGCGGCCGTCGTGCATCTGGACGAGCTACGCGAGGTCAGCGGCGTCTGGGGTGAGCAGCGCGACGCTCTTGCCAGACTCTGGCAACGGCTTGATGCCGCGAGACATTGCACCACGAGCGATGAGCGGCCGGCGCAAGTTGCCGACCAGTTGCTGGCCATGTGCGCCAGCCTCGACGATCTGGCGCGATTGAGCCATGCGGCGATGGGTGGAATCGCAACGCGCTATATGGAGCGCTACCGGGCGACACTGAAGGCAGGGTTGGAGCGAGTCCTCGCCGCCGGCCTGTCGGGTGAGCTTCGCCCGCCGGCCACACAGGCGTTGAGCCAGCTATACCGCAGCTGCGATGACCACAGGGCGCTGCGCCGTCTGGTGGAGGCGCAGAATGGCTGGCAAGGCGACAGGCAACAACTGATTCTCCACGCCAGCGCCTGCGAAGGACTGAAGGAACATCAGGCAGCGCTGGCGGACTGGTTCGAGCTGTGTCGCAGCGTCGACGCCGATACCGATGCCGATCCCGACCTCAAACTCGAAGCCGCCCTGTCCCACAGCCATCTGCTTGGCCGAGCCTGGATCGACTATGCCGACATCGAGCCGCCCCTGCCGCTGGCCTTGTTACCCGCCTGGTGCACCCTTGCCGGCTACGCGCGCTTCGACGCGCCGGCAGCAGAACCCGACGACCTCGCCGCCAGCGCCCTGCGC
>JBGTIE010000241.1:0-6323 GCA_041745855.1 Lysobacterales bacterium
CGTCGACGGCGAGAAGTGCCTGCGGCTCCAGCGAGTACCCCGGCAACAGCCGGGCCACCCGCCGCGCACTGCGCGGATGGCCCGCCAGCGAGGGATGCTTGGCAAAGGAAAGTTGCAGCCGCCGGTAGATTCTGAGCAGCAGCCAGGCAGCGGCTGTGGCGGTGATGGCGTAGAGCAGGTACTGCGTGGTTGGAGTGAGGGAGGTCATGTTTTGAGGGCTGAGGGTGAGAAGAGCAGGGCCCAGGGCTCAGGGCCCAGGGCCCAGAAGAGCGGCGGGCCTCGGCCGGGTCGCGGTGGGTCGGTCGTTCAGCCGGCCGAATCCTGCAGCTATAGCGGAGTTTGGTTGCGGGGCGATGACGGTGGGCAGGGCTGAAGGCAAGGGGTCAGAAGAGCGAGGGCCCAGAAGAGCGAGGGCCCAGGGCTCAGGGCACAGGGCCCAGAAGAGCTGCGGCAGTGCGCGTAGGATGTCGGTGAGCTCCGCGAACCGCATCAGAGCACGGCTCTTATATGGAGTGCGGTGGCTTGCCACCGCTCTGCTCTTGGCAGCTTGCTGCCGTTGTTGCTCTTCATCAACAATTCCGCGGCCGCTGCCGTGTTGATTCGTTCCCTTTCTGGAGCAGGGGCTGAGTTCGAGAAGCGGAGTGAGAGCCAAGAGCGGCAGCAAGCTGCACAACAGCAGAGCGGTGGCAAGCCACCGCACTCCATATTGGAAGCGATGGCGATCCAGGGCTTTTGGCGTGAGCAAGCTTGCACGCGCCCAACTGTCATCTGCGGCTGCGAAACTGCCGTGCTGCGCACCAGCCTGCAGCAACGCGTATAGACATGAAGCCTTCCGAACACATCGGGAACCAACCAGGAACGGTCACACCGACGACCGGAAAGCGGCCATCGCTCCGGCGCCTGTTCGACGAATCCGGCTTTGCCGGGCTCAACTTCGTGCTCACCAACCGGCTGCCGCGGCGCTGGTTGACGCGCTGGATGGGGCGGCTGAGTCGAATCGAGAGTCCATGGTTCACGACGCTGGCCATCGCACTGTGGCGGCGCTTTGCCGATCTGGACCTGAGCGAGGCCAAAGTGCAGCAGTACGGCAGTCTGCGCGAGTGCTTCATTCGCGAACTCAAGCCGGGAGCGCGGATCATTGATCCGGATCCGGCGCTTTTGGTCTCGCCCTGCGATGCGATCATCGGCGCCCATGGCCGGATCGAGCGCGGCCAGCTGTTTCAGGCCAAGGGCATGCCCTATGCGCTGGCCGAGCTGATCGGCGATGCGCAGCAGGCGCAGTCGCTGGAGCGCGGCAGCTATGTCACGCTGCGCTTGATGTCGTCGATGTACCACCGCTTCCATGCGCCGGCGGACGGTCGAATCGAGCGCGTGCGGCACTTCCCCGGCGACACCTGGAACGTCAACCCGCCCGCGCTGGCGCGGGTCGAACGGCTCTACTGCCGCAACGAACGCGCGCTGCTGGAGCTGAGTCTGGCGGAAAACGGCGACACCCTGCTGCTGGTCCCGGTCGCGGCGATCCTGGTCGCAGCGATGCGCCTGCACTGCATCGACCTGCTGCTGCACATCGACCGTCAGGGACCGCAGTCCTTCGATTGCGACAGCCCGGTCGAACGCGGCGAGGAACTGGGCTGGTTCGAGCACGGCTCGACCATCATCCTCTTCACTCCACCGGGCTACAGCCTGCTACCCGGACTGGAAACCGGGACGCGCGTGCGGATGGGTGAGGGGTTGCTGCGGAACAAAAACAGAGCAGAAAAGATTCAACACAAAGGACACAAAGGACACAAAGGAAGAGCTCGCTAAATTGGCGGCGAGAGGGACCATTTCGCAGAGCGAAAGTGAGTCCTTCGGCAGCGAGTTCCCCTCGGGGTCGGAATCGGAATCGGTATCGGAATCGGCTCGTTTCGGTCACGACCCGGTCGAGTTCGGCGCTACTCCCTGCCGACGTTCTGGATAGCTAGCCGGTGCACGGCTAGTCGATCGTTGCCTTCGATGCCGATTCCGATTCCGACCCCGACCCCGAACCCGACTTCACCTCGATGCGTCAGCTTGAATGGCAGCCATGGCGCTCCGCCGTCGCCGCTCAACCACGCTTCGCTCTGCTTTCCTTTGTGTCCTTTGTGTTGAAAATGCTTTTGCTCTGGTTTCAGCAGACTACCCCTCCAGCGCCTCGCGCAAAAATTCGGGCAGGGCGAGCGCGCCGCGGTGGGTGTCGGCGTTGTAGTAGCGGGTCTGGAACTTCTTGGTTGCCGCGCCGCGTTCGCGGAAGGAATTAAGGTCCACGCCCTTGCGCGCCATCGTTGCGCTCCACCAGCCGGTGGGGTAGCAGGGCTGCGGGAAGCACAGGGTCTTCATCGAATGGAAGCCGGCCCCCTTCATCTGGCTGCGCATGCTGGCTATCAGTTGGGCGTGCAGCAGCGGTGCCTCGCTCTGCTGCACCAGGATCCCGCCGGGGCGCAACGCCTTTAGCGCGGTCTGGTAGAACTCGCGGTTGAACAGGCCCTCGGCCATGCCGACCGGATCGGTGGAATCGACGATGACTACATCCAGACTTTCCGGCTCGGCCTCGGCCATCCAGCGGATGCCGTCCTCGAACAGCAACTGCGCGCGCGGATCGTTGTTGGCCTCGCACAGCTCCGGGAAATAACGTTCGGCCAGCCGGGTCACCCGCTCGTCGATCTCGATCTGGATCGCCTGCTCGATTTCCTCGTGCCGCAGCACCTCGCGCAGCGTGCCGCAATCGCCGCCACCGATGATGCAGACCCGCTTGGCCCGCGGGTGGGTGAACAGCGCCGGGTGGCTCATCATCTCGTGATAGAGGAAATTGTCGCGGCCGGTCACCATCAGGCAACCATCGAGCACCATGATGTTGCCCCAGGCGGCCGATTCAAAGATCTCGATCGTCTGGTACGGGCTCTTTTCGGCGTGCAGCAGCCGGTTGACCTTGAACGAGATGGCCGACTGGCCCAGTTCGTGCGCCTCGGTGACCCACGAATCGTCAATGGTCTGCATGCTGGATTCCGTCGATGGCTTTGTTGCGAGCCGGCGATTGTACCCGGCCAGCCCGGTGGATCGCACCCGTGGGGCGATGAACAACGGGTTCGTACTCGTACTCAGCGACGCGGTACTCGTACTCGTACTCGATCAACCGAGCCAGCGGAAGCCATTTGCGACCAACGTCGAGTCGCTCATTGATCGAATTTCGGCTCTGCCATCACGCTGCTTTCGAGTACGAGTACGAGTACCGTTGCACTGAGTACGAGTACGACTGCGGTCCTGAACGCTGCGGCTCTTGACTTCCTGGGCCCTGGGCCCTGAGCCCTGGGCCCTCCAATCTCCAGATCCTCTGAAACACCAGTTCAACTCGCCCCCTCGTCCCGCAGCATACCTCCGCTACACTCCACGCCACTTCCCACCAACCCCGGAGCGCCGGATGTCCGAGTCATGGAGCGTCGAGTACGCCCGTCAGCACTACAGCCTGCCGTACTGGTCCGAGGGCTATTTCGACATCGACGACAACGGGGCCGTAGTGGTCCGTCCACAAGGGGCCGACGGCCCGTCGATGCGACTCAAGGACGTAGTCGATGCGGCCAGTGCGCGCGGCCTGCAGCTGCCGATGCTGATCCGTTTCACCGACATTCTGGGTGACAAGCTGGGCCGGATGCAGTCAGCCTTTGCGAAGGCGAAGGCTGAACTGGGCTATCAGGGCGGCTACACCGCGGTCTATCCGATCAAGGTCAACCAGCAGCGCCTGGTCGTGTCCGAACTGGTCCGGCATGGTGGGCCGGGCTTTGGGCTGGAAGCGGGCAGCAAGCCGGAGTTGATGGCGGTGCTGGCGCTCAGTCCGGGCGGCACGGTGATCTGCAATGGCTACAAGGACCGCGAATACATCCGGCTGGCGCTGATCGGGCTCAAGCTGGGGCTGGATGTGTATATCGTCATCGAGAAGGCGAACGAGCTTGATCTGGTGGTCGAGGAGGCGGCCAAGCTCGGCGTGCGGCCCTTGCTGGGGGTACGCATGCGGCTGGCCTCGATCGGTCATGGCAAGTGGCAGAACACCGGCGGCGACAAGGCCAAGTTCGGCCTGATGCCGCGCCAGCTGCTGGATCTGGTGGCTTCATTGGAGCAGGCGGGCTTGAGCGATTGCCTGCAGCTGGTGCATTTCCACATGGGCTCGCAGATTTCCAATGTGCGCGACATTGCCAGCGGTATGCGCGAGGCGGTGCGCTATTTCGTCGAGCTGCGCAAGCTCGGCCTGGCGATCGGGACGGTCGACGTTGGTGGTGGCCTGGGGATCGACTACGAGGGCACCCGCTCACGCAGTGAGTGCTCGGTCAACTATGGTCTGGCGCAGTACGCGCAGAGCATCGTCGCACCCCTGCTGGAAGCCTGCACCGAGCACGATCTGCCGCATCCGCGCATCATCACCGAATCCGGTCGGGCGATGACCGCCCACCATGCGGTGCTGGTGGCCGATGTAACCGCGGTGGAACAGCTGCCCACCGGCAATCCGGAAGCGGCCGGAGAGGATCCGGCGACCCCGCTGCGTCATTTGCGGGATCTGTACGCTGACCTGAACCGGCGCCCGCCGCAGGAGCTCTACCACGAGGCTGCGCATCATTTGCAGGACGGTCAGGCGCGCTTTGCCCTCGGCCAGCTCAGCCTGGCCGAGCGGGCGGCGCTGGATGATCTGCACTATGCCATCCTGCATGGCGTACGCGAGCGGCTGCGCAAGGACCCACGCAACCAGTGGGAGCTGCTGGACGAGCTCGATGACAAGCTGGCCGACAAGTTCTTTGTCAACTTCAGTGTGTTTCAGTCGATGCCGGACGTCTGGGCGCTGGAGCAGGTCTTCCCGATCCTGCCGATCGACCGGCTGGACGAACGACCTGATCGAAACGCGGTGTTGGAGGACCTGACCTGCGACTCGGACGGTCGCATCGACCATTACGTTGACAGCGAAGGGGTGGAATCAACCCTTTCGCTGCACAGCCCCCGGCCCGGCGAGCGCTATTGCGTGGCGATGTTCCTGGTCGGTGCCTACCAGGAGACCCTGGGAGATATCCACAATTTGTTTGGCGACACCGACTCGGTCAGCGTACGGGTCAGGGATGGCCGGTGCGAGCTGGTCGAGGCGCATCGTGGCGATACCACCGACCGCCTGCTCGGCTATGTAGGCTACGACGGCAACGCGCTGCGGATGGCCTACCGTGCGCGCATCAGCGCAGCCAGACTGGCACCGGACGAAGCCAAGACCATCCAGCACGCGCTGGAAGCGGGCTTCGCCGGATATACCTACCTGCACGACCAGTGAGACGAAGCCAGCAACCGCCCACGTACCGCGGCAGCAGCGATAGCAGCTCACGAAATCCGAGCTGACTGTTCAGTTGGTCCCGTCGGATTCCGCCACTTCGGTAAAACGCGCAGCCACCTCGCGATAGCGCGCGAGGTCGGCGGAGTAATCCTTCTCCGCCTGCACCAGTTCGGTTTCCCGCTTGCCTATGTCGCTGCGCTGACGTTCGATCTCGCTGCGCTCGTTCATGATCATCGTCTGCAGCACTTCCGGCACTGCACGCCCGGAGCGCTCGGTGTCGGCGGCGCGTGCTACCAGATCGGCCAGGTTCTTCTCACGCAGGCCAATCTCGACCTTGCGTGCCTCGATGGTCTGCTCGAGCAGATCTACCCGCTGCCCATGCGCGCGGGTCAGGTCGCCCTCATTGGCATACGAATCCAGCAGCGCCTTGTCCCGCGCCCGCTGTTGCGCGATGAGCTCGGCTGCGTCTGCCGCGGCCTGTTCCTCCGCCTTGCGCGCGGCCAGTTCTTCGGCGGTCAGTGCACGCTCGACCTGCTTGACCGTGACACCCAGCTCGTTCAGCTCGGTCCGCGCCTGCTTGGCCTGATCCGGTGGCACCTTGTCGCTGTAGTGGACGTTGCCGTCGGCATCGACCCACTTGTAGAGCTTGGACGCGTCAACCGGCCCACTCAGCAGCAAGGCCAGGCCCGCGGCGACGAAAATCTTGTTCATGATTCCTCCCGGTGACAGCGCTTTAGTCCCAGCCCCCAATGGTAGCGCGTGAACGTGAAGTGGGGCTAAATCCCTTTCAAGCGGGGTGCGAGTCAAACTGATGTGGACTGAGGTCGTCGCGGCTTCTCTACTCGTACTCAGTGCAACGGTACTCGTACTCGTACTCGTACTCGTACTCGAAACAGGCGCGATGGCAACGCTGTCTGCACGGCTTATGGCGCTTCCTGGGTGCGCCGGCATCTTGGTTTATGGGTTCTCGAAAGCACGAACCCTGGCCGAGTCTGTCGAAAAAAGC
>JBGTIE010000242.1:0-6347 GCA_041745855.1 Lysobacterales bacterium
CGCCGACACCGTCGAGCGCGCCCGGGAGATCGTCCGCGCCCACGTCGCCGAGCACGGCGAGATCACCGCCGCCGCGTTTCGCGACCGCATCGACGCCAGCCGCAAGTTCAGCATCGCGCTGCTCAGCTACTTCGACCGCACCGGCTTCACCCTGCGCGTCGGCGACGCCCGCAAAGTGCGACGCCCCTGATCCTCCTCCGTCGCCCGCGATAGGTCCGTCGTCTCTCCCGACCGCCAGGTTGGTCCGGCGAACTCGATGACCTGACTCTGGAGCGGCAGGGCTGCGTACGCCGCGACGGGAATCGATGCCGATACCGATCCCGATTCCGACCCCGAGGGGGCTTGCACCCCACCAACTCCCAACCGCTCGCAAGCTATGATGCACCCCACCGACTCGCACAGGGGGGCGGGCATGGCGGGCGTGTTGCCGGACTGGCTCAACGTGGAGCTGCTGCTCGCGCTGGTCGTGTTGCTGGCCCTGCTCGGGGCGATCGCCTGGGCTCGTGCGCGACGCTGGTGGCGGCGCCAGCAGGAAACCCTGGTTGCACTGCAAGAAAGCGAAGAGCGGCTCAGCCTGGCCCTGCGCAGTTCGCGCGACGAGTTGTGGGATCTGGATCTGATCAGCGGACGGCTGCAGCGCATCAACGCGATGGCCGGGGTCGACCTGCCGGCGGATATGACCTTCCATGCCTTCGACGAGTACCTGGACCGGGTCCATCCGGACGATCGTCCGCGGCTGCATCGCGCCTATGTGAATCATCTGAAGGGCCAAACCGAGTTCTATGAGGCAATCTATCGAATGCGCTGCGACGATGGCAGCTATCGCTGGGCACTGTCGCGCGGCCAGGTGGTGGCGCGTGACACCTCCGCCAAGGCGCTGCGGATGGTGGGCACCAATCGCGACGTAAGCGACATACTTGCCCGCGACGAAGAGCTGGAGCGCCTCAACGGGCAGCTGAGTACGCTCAATGATGCGCTCGAAGGGCGCGTGGAGGAGCGCACCCGGGCCCTGAAGCAAGCCAACCATGAGTTGGAGTTCACCGTCGACGAGTTGCGCCTGGCCCAGCGCCAGCTGGTCGAGTCGGAGAAGATGGCAGCGCTCGGCAACCTGGTGGCCGGTATTGCGCACGAGATCAACACGCCGCTCGGGATCGGTGTCACTGCCGCCTCCCATCTGGAGACCGAGGCGCGCCGGATGGAACAAGCGATGGCCTCAGGTGCGCTCAAGCGCAGTGATCTGGACCGCTTCACCGACGAGGCGCGTACCAGTACCTCACTGATCCTGGCCAACCTGAGCCGCGCCTGCAAGCTCGTCGGCAGTTTCAAGCAGGTCGCGGTGGATCAAAGCGACGAAGCGGCCCGCGAGATCGACCTGCGGCGGTATCTGGAGGAAGTGCTGATCTCGCTTCAGCCGGCGATGAAGAAGGCCGCCCACAAGATTGAACTGAAGTGTGCCGAGGGGCTACAGCTCTATACCTATCCCGGCGCGCTGGCGCAGATTGTCGTCAATCTGGTCATGAACTCCCTCAGCCACGCCTTCGAGGGCATCGACAACGGTCAGATGCTGCTGCACTGCGAAACCTACGACGAGGAATGGCTGCTTCTTTATCGCGACAATGGCGTGGGCATGAGCGAGGAGGTGCGATCGCGCGTCTTCGAGCCATTCTTCACCACCCGTCGCGGCCAGGGTGGCAGCGGCCTGGGGATGCACATCGTCTACAACCTGGTGACCCAGTTGCTGCATGGCAGCATCGACTGCATCAGCGCGCCCGGCGAGGGCGTCGAGATCCAGATCCAGTTGCCCATGCGGGCCAGCCCGGATGTTTCATGAACGTGCGTCGCGAGGCCGTCGAGGGCGCGTCGTGGTGCGGTCCGCAGACTGTTTGGCAGTGAAGGCGTAGTTTTCTCTACGTTGAGCTGACAAACGGGAGCAGACCGCGCCACGATGTGCCCGCTTTGATTACTACGGGCGGCGGCCGCAGTAGCAGGTTCATGAAATATCCGGGCTAACGCCTTCCCGCCGTCAAGTCAGGCAGTCCGCTGACCAGCCACCAGCGCTTGGCCTCATTGTCGTAGCGCCAGCGCTGGCGGTCGATCATGCTGCTGATGCTTTGGGTGTGGACGTTGATGAACTCGATCTCGACCACCTGGGTGGCGGTGCCATCGTCTTCAACCACCAGGGCGCTTTCGCGGTAGCCGGCGATTTGGACCTGCTTGTAGCGCTCCAGATCGGTGCTGCTGATTGGTCGGTTCTTGAGCACTTCGGGATCGATATAGCCGATGGCTGATTCGATATTGCCCCAGCGAATATCGGAGCCATAAGCGCGCATGTACTCGTCCAGGCCGCGTTCGCGCCGGCTCTGGGAGCAGCCCGCGACCATCAGCAGCACCATCAGACAGCACAGCAGCAGCGTGTGCAAGGCAGGCCGGGAAGGGGCGGGTAGACAATGACTGGCGGACATGGTTTGGACCTTGGCTGAGGCACAACGTCCGATTGTGCGGAGCGCGGCGGTTGGGGGCAAGCGACTTTTGGCCCGATTGGAGCGAGCTAATCGGTCGTTTCGGTTACGTCTTTGGGGTTTTCAGGGCCCAGGGCTCAGGGCCCAGGGCCCAGGAGGTCAAGAGGTGCTTCGAGACTGGTTATCGCGACTGGTTCTTAACTGGGCCCTGGGCCCTGAGCCCTGGGCCCTCGCTTAACCCACCCATTCACTCGCCCCTCAGCTCGCGCGCAACAACTTCTGCGATGATGACGGTCACGCCGATGGCGCCGATCTCAACTGGCCCGCAGGCATGCAGACGGGAGTCGTGATGTCCTGGAACCGAACGCTCGTGTTCAGCGGTGCGCTGTTGCTGCTCGCCGCCGGGCCGGCCGAAGCGCTGCGCTGCGGCTCGAAAGTTGTCTCGCCCGGCGACACCCAATACCAGGTGCGGCAGCGTTGCGGCGAGCCCGATGATGTCACCAGGCGTTGGGTGACGGTCTACCAGCGGGTGTCCGCCGATCGCGAAATCGCGGTGGATGTGGAGGTGGTGGAGTGGTTGTATGACTTCGGTCGGAACCGGCTGGTGACCCATCTGCGCTTCGTCGATGGGGTGCTTGAGCGGGAATGGACCGACGGCTACGGGTCGCGCTGACGCGCGGTCGCGGTCATTGCTGCGCTGCATCGAAAGGCCTCAACGCGGCGGAGCAGTCCTCACTTTCCTGAACGCCTACTGCACAGTCCACCGCCAGTTCAGTCGGCCTTCAATCCCCGACCCGCAAGGTGCACTGGACGCTGACTACCGTGTCGTGACCGTGGAAATGCGGTCGTCGCCTCGGTACAGTGCCCGCTGGAAGCAACACCAGCGGCCGCAGTGGTAGGTGCACGAATCGCCCGGCTAGGGGAATCGCTTGAAGTCAACACGCAAATCGCTCGCAAACGTGCTCTCGGCTATGCTGCTCGGACTTTGTCTGGCCCTGGGCGCCGGGCCGGTCGGCGCGCTGACCTTGCAGGAAGCGGTGGCCCAGGTCGAACGCGAGACCGGTGGCAAGATTTTGTCCGCGGAAACGATTCGGGTGGGTCGCAATATGATCTACCGGATCAAGGTCCTGACCCCGGACGGTCGTATCCGCGTTTTCCAGTTGCCGGCCTGACCGGGGCCATCGGTTCTCGAAAGGAGTACTACAAATGCGAGTCCTGCTGGTCGAAGATGAAGCCCCACTGCGTGAAACCCTGGCCGCACGTTTGCAGCGGGAAGGTTTCGCAGTCGATACCGCGGTCGATGGCGCCGAAGGTCTGTACATGGCGCGCGAGGTGCCGTTCGATGTCGCGATCGTCGATCTGGGGCTGCCCAAGCTGAGCGGGATCGACCTGGTGCGCGGTCTGCGCGAGGCGGGGCGGCGCTATCCGGTTCTGATTCTGACCGCCCGCGGCAGCTGGCAGGACAAGGTTGAGGGCCTCAAGAGCGGCGCCGACGACTATCTGGTCAAGCCTTTCCATATCGAGGAACTGCTGGCGCGAATGAATGCGCTGGTCCGGCGCAGTGCCGGCTGGAGCAAGCCGGTGCTCGAATGCGGGCCGCTCAAGCTCGACACGACCGCCCAGCAGGTGCTGGTCAATGACGAGGTGGTCGATCTGACCTCGTATGAATACAAGGTGCTGGAGTACCTGGTCCTGCACGCCGGCGAACTGGTGTCCAAGACCGACCTGACCGAGCACATCTACGAGCAGGATTTCGATCGCGACAGCAACGTGATCGAAGTTTTCGTCGGTCGCTTGCGCAAGAAGCTGGATCCGAGCGGTGACATGAAGCCGATCGAGACCGTGCGCGGGCGCGGCTACCGATTCGCCCTGCCGCGTACCCTCTGATCGGCCCGCTGAACGGCCCCGCGAGGCTGAGCCCGCAGTGAGCATGCGGCCGCTGTCCGTTGCCGCCCGCGCGATGGCGGCGGCGACCATCGTGCTTACGGGCTTTCTGGGGCTGACCGGTTTCGTGCTCAATCAGGCCTTCGAGCAGAGTGCCACCACGGCGCTGCGTGAACGCCTGCAGGGCTACGCCTACACTTTTCTGGCTGGCACCGACATCGGCATCGCCGGGCGCATGATCCTGCCCGAAATCCTGCCCGACCCGCGCCTGGATCGGCCTGGCTCGGGTCTGTATGCGCGACTGCAGGGCGGTGAGTTCAACTGGAACTCGCCTTCAGGACTGGACCGGCAGCTGCCTTTCGAAGAGGAACTCGCGCCCGGCGAATTCAGCTTTCGCGGTCCGGTGCGCTCCAACGAGGGCGATCTGTATGTGTTCGGCATGGGTATCGCCTTCTTGCTGCCCGGCGGCAAGGAAGCGTCTTTCACACTCCATTTCGCCGAACACGAAGCGGCGCTGAAGGCGCAGACAAAAGCCTTCAGCGATACCGTGCTGATGCTGTTGGGATCGCTCGGCGTGCTGCTGCTGGTGGTGCTCTGGCTCAGTCTGCGCTGGAGCCTGCAGCCGCTGCGCGGGGTAGCCAAGGATCTGGCCGAAGTGCAGGCCGGCCGCTCGCCCGAACTGGCTGGCGAGTATCCGCACGAACTGGTCGGCCTGACCGAGAGCCTGAACCGCTTCATCCAGACCGAGCGCAAGAGCCTGGAACGCTATCGGAACACCCTTGGCGATCTGGCCCACAGCCTCAAGACGCCGTTGGCGGTGTTGCGCGGACTGATCGAAAGCGAAGCCGAAGAGAAGCGATTGCGCGATGGCGTCGCCGGTCAACTGGCGCGGATGGACGACATCGTGGCCTATCAGCTGGCGCGCGCGGCCAAGAGTGGTCACCACACTTTCGTCGCGCCGATCCGCATCGGTCCGACCGCCGAGGAAGTGGCCAGCGGGCTGGAGAAGGTCTACGCCGGCAAGGGCGCATTGTGCGAATTCGAAATCGATGAGGGCGCGCGCTTCCGCGGTGAGCGTGGTGATCTGCTCGAGCTGCTAGGCAATCTGCTTGACAACGCCTTCAAGTGGTCTCGTCGCCGGGTGCTGCTGCGGGTCCATTACGTCGAAGGCGTTGATCGCCAACCGCGCCGCTTGAAGATCGTGGTCGAGGACGATGGGCCGGGCGTGCCCGATCACCAGCTAGCCGCCGTGCTGCAGCGCGGCACCCGCGCCGACGAGCGGGTCCAGGGGCACGGCATCGGGCTGTCGATCGTGCAGGACATCGTTCACAGCTATCAGGGCGAGCTCAGTGTCGGTCGGTCGGAGGAGCTTGGTGGGGCGAAGTTTGAGGTGACCCTCGGGTGACCAGCGCGTTTTACCGGTAGCGAGGCCCGTTGAGCCAGTCGGGAGTTGGGAGTCGGGAGTTGGGAGTAACGGCAAGAGCGCGGGAGCAGTCGGGAGTTGGGAGTCGGGAGTGACAGCAAGAGCGTGGAAGCTGTCGGGAGTTGAGAGTTGGGAGTTGGGAGTAACAGCATGAGCGTGGAAGCAGTCGGGAGTCGTAGTAGCAGCAAGCGCAAGAGCAAGCGCAAGAGCGAGAGCGAGAGCAAGAGCAATCGCCAGATCAACGGCAGGATCTGAGCCAACAGCCGTTCAAGTAGACTTAATCCTGCTGTGGCTTGAGCAGCTACGGCAGCTAAATGTCGAGCTGCGCCAACGCCTGCAAGAGCGAACCTCTCCAAGATGCGCACTCCCGACTCCCGACTCCCGACTTGGCTGTGGACACGCGGCGCGGTATCAGATTGCCTCGCACTCCACTCCACCAACCGGGTGCGAGTCAAACTGATGTGGTCATCCAGCCACGCTGGTGAGACCTGCTGCAGTCTTGCGTCGGGCCCAGTAGTCGCCCCATTGTCGATTGGCGCGGTTGAGTCGCAGGGCCAACATGGATTGCGCGTTGTTCGGCG
>JBGTIE010000243.1:0-6117 GCA_041745855.1 Lysobacterales bacterium
GCCGGCGCGCGGCCAACGCCGCCCCGTAGGCCGCCGCAATACCGATCGCCGGTGCACCGCGAACCACCAGATCAGTGATCGCTTGCGCCGTATCCGCCGCGCCTCGACAGCTCAGCCATTGCTGCTGCGCCGGCAGCAGGCGCTGATCGAGCAACTCGAGGTGATCGTCGGCAAAACGAACCGCGCGGACGCGGTCGAAGGGAGCGAGGTCGGTCATGGGGGATCGGGCGCCTTGAGGGTTTGTGCGGGTAGTTTGCCACGACAAGCGGAGGGCCCAGGGCTCAGGGCCCAGGGCCCAGAAGGTCAAAGGCCGGTTCGCTAGTCAGACAGGCTGAAGGCCCGTCAAAGCTTGCACTCGGCATGGAAGCGCCCGCACAACTGGGCCGTGAGTCCTGACCTCGGCTGCACTGCGCCCAGCGCCGACTCTGAGCCGGGCCCCGGCTCTTCTGGGCCCTGGGCCCTGAGCCCTGGGCCCTAGGCGTCATTGCCCACGCAATCACCAGCCTTGCGACTGTTCCGCTCGCAGCGCGCGCACTCCTCACACACTTGCTACAATTACCGGCTTGCCTGCGGTGGGGATGCGGGCTCCTGACTCATCAGCGCGGGTCGATCGTTACCGGCGCGTCTACAAGGATGGTTGTTCATGGCAGAACTCGCGCGCGAGATCCTGCGCATCAATATCGAAGACGAGATGCGGCAGTCCTACCTCGATTACGCGATGAGCGTGATCGTGGGCCGGGCTCTGCCGGACGTCCGCGACGGTCTCAAGCCGGTGCATCGGCGCGTACTGTTCTCGATGCACGAGTTGGGCAACGACTGGAACAAGCCGTACAAGAAGTCCGCCCGCGTCGTCGGTGATGTGATCGGTAAATATCATCCCCACGGTGATACGGCCGTCTACGACACGATCGTGCGCATGGCGCAGCCCTTTTCGCTGCGCTCGCTGCTGGTCGACGGCCAGGGCAACTTCGGCTCGGTCGATGGCGACTCGCCAGCGGCCATGCGCTACACCGAAATCCGCCTGACCAAGCTGGCCCACGAGTTGCTGCGTGACATCGACAAGCAGACCGTCGATTTCACCCCCAACTACGACGGCAGCGAGCACGAGCCAGCGGTGCTGCCGACGGTGGTGCCGAACCTGCTGGTGAATGGCTCGACCGGTATCGCGGTCGGCATGGCAACCAACATCCCGCCGCACAATCTGAACGAGGTCGTCGACGCGACCATCGCGATGATCGACAACCCGGACATCGACGTGCCAGGCCTGATGCAGCACATGCCCGGACCGGATTTCCCGACCGCCGGCATCATCAACGGCGCCTCCGGCATCGTCGAGGCCTATCACACCGGTCGCGGCCGGCTGCTGGTGCGCGGCCGCGCCGACGTCGAGAATGACGGTCAGCGCGACATCATCATCGTCAGCGAGCTGCCCTATCAGGTCAACAAGGCGCGCTGGATCAAGGCCATTGCCGATCTGGTCAAGGCCAAGGAGATCGAGGGCATCGCCGGTGATGGCCTGCGTGACGAGTCGGACAAGGACGGCATGCGTGTCGTCATCGAGCTCAAGCGTGGCGAGAACGGCGAGGTGCTGCTGAACCAGCTGTACCAGAAGACCCAGTTGCAGACGACCTTTGGCGTCAACATGGTCGCGCTGGTCGGTGGCCAGCCGCTGACCCTGGGGCTGAAGGCGATCCTGGAGAACTTCATCCTGCATCGGCGCGAAGTGGTCAGCCGCCGCTCGGTATTCGAATTGCGCAAGGCGCGCACCCGCGCCCACGTCTTGGAGGGCTTGCTGGTCGCGCTGGCCTCGATCGACGCGATGATCGAGCTGATCAAGACTTCGCCCGATGCCGCCACCGCCAAGGAGCGCATGCTTGCCCGGCAGTGGGAGCCGGGCATGGTGCAGGCACTGCTGAACGCCGCCGGCGCCGATCGTTCTCGTCCCGAAGGTTTGCCGGCAACCGACGGGCTGGGCCCGGATGGCTATCAGCTGTCCGAAGCGCAGGCCAAGGAAATCCTCGAGATGCGCCTGTCCCGCCTGACCGGGCTGGAACAGGACAAGCTGGCCGATGAATATCGCACCCTGCTCGATCTGATCCGCGAGTTGTTCCGGATCCTGGAAGATCCCGATCGGCTGCTGGAAGTGATCCGCGAGGAGCTGGTCAATCTGAAGGCCCAGTTCGGCGATGCGCGCCGGACCCGGATCATGCACACCCAGGAAGACCTCGCGCTGGAGGATTTGATCGCACCCGAAGACGTCGTGGTCACGCTGTCGCACGCCGGTTACACCAAGATGCAGCCACTGGCGACCTATCGCGCCCAGCGCCGCGGCGGCAAGGGCCGCTCGGCCACGGCGGTCAAGGACGAGGACTACATCGAGCGCTTCTGCGTCGCCCATACCCATGACACGCTGCTGTTCTTCACCAGCGCCGGGCGGGTGTTCTGGCGCCGCGGCTTCGAACTGCCGCAGGCCGGCCCGAATTCGCGCGGCAGGCCGATCGTCAACGTACTTCCGCTGGAGGCCGACGAGAAAGTCCAGGGCATATTGTCGGTCACCGAGTTCAGTGAGGACCGTTACGTGTTTTTCGCGACCCGCCGCGGTCTGGTCAAGAAGACCCCGCTGGTCGACTACTCGCGCCCGCGCGCCGCGGGCATCCGCGCGCTGGAAATGCTCGAGGACGACGGCCTGGTGGCGGTCGCTCTGACCGACGGCAAGCACGACATCCTGCTGTTCAACAACGAGGGCAAGGCGATCCGCTTCAGCGAGGAAGACGCCCGTCCGATGGGCCGGGTCGCCCGCGGCGTACGTGGCATCCGGTTGTCGCAAAAAGCGCACGTGGTGAGCATGATCGTCGCCGAGGAAGCTGACGAAGGCGACATCCTGACCGTCACCGCACGCGGCTACGGCAAGCGCACACCGATCAAGGATTATCCGCGCCACGGTCGCGGCGGCCAGGGCGTGATCGCGATCCAGTGTTCCGAGCGCAATGGGTCGCTGGTCGGCGCGGTACAAGTCGGGGACGAGCACGAACTGATGCTGGTTTCCGACCAGGGCACGCTGGTCCGGACCCGCGCCGCCGAGGTTTCCGTGCTCAGCCGCAATACCCAGGGCGTGACTCTGATTCGTGTAGCCAGCGATGAACGATTGATCGGCGTGGCGCGAGTGGAGATGGTGGAGGGTGAGGATGAGCCGGTCGGTGACCTGGAGGCTTCGGCGGACGGCGAACAGCCGTCCACGGGGTCCACCCCGGACGAGCTACCACCGGCGGACACGGCACCGGAAGGCGACGACCAGCCCAGCGCATAAGGCCGGTCGCGGCTGCTCTTCCTGGGATCGCGGGCTTTTCCTGGGACTGGGACCGCGGGCTTCTCCTGGGACCGCGGGCTTCTCCTGGGACCGCGGGCGTCCCGCCCGCAGGCCACGATGTGCCGCACGCCTACAGCTCGCCGCAAACAATCGGCCTGCCTCGTCCGGGCGTCCCGCCCACGCTCTGGCTCTTCCTGGGGATCGGCATCGGTATCGGAATCGGAATCGGAATCGATGGTTAGCCGGCCAACCCGAACGTCGCTTCTCGAACCGTGTGGCCAAGCCGCCCCAGCGTGGTCAGCATCGCCGTGACCCGATCGAGTACGGCATGACGCCCAACCCCGGGCCTCGATGGCTGCCCGGAACAGGGCAAGTCGTTCGTGGCCAAGACCGGGTCGCTGCCCGTGTTGCCGATTCCGATTCCGATTCCGATTCCGATTCCGACCCCGACCCCGACCCCGACCCCAACCCACTGCAGAAGTTAAATCGCACCTGGGCCCCTGGGCCCTGGGCCCTGGGCCCTGCACTTCTAGGCTACCATTCCGCTCCCTTCAACCACCGAGTCCATCCATGCAGATCAAGGGCCTGCTCGTTACCAACGTCGAGGGCATTCCGGGCACTCGG
This sequence comes from Lysobacterales bacterium, assembly GCA_041745855.1. Taxonomy (GTDB): domain Bacteria; phylum Pseudomonadota; class Gammaproteobacteria; order Xanthomonadales; family SZUA-5; genus JAWLAT01. The sequence goes on from JBGTIE010000243.1 coordinate 3,932, forward strand.
ATCAGTCGTCATTACGGCCTCGTCCAGGGGAGCACGGTTCGCGCCAAACACTTCGGCAAGGACTTCCTGGCCGGCTTGAAAAACATCGTCGGCGGCGAGTTGAAGGGTTACACCGAACTGCTGTCGGAGGCGCGCGATGAATCGCTCGGCCGGATGGTTGATCAAGCCAAGGCGGTCGGCGCAAACGCGGTGTTGAATGTGCGCTTCTCGACCTCGTCGGTGGCCGCCGGTGCCGCGGAAATCCTGGTCTACGGCACGGCCGTGGTGCTCGAGGCTGCCTGACCATGGAAATCATCGTCGCCCTCGTCCTGCTGGTTGTCGGCATCATCTTCGGCCAGATCAATGAGCGTGCCCACTACCGCGACATCGAGCGGCGCGAAAAGCTCTACCGGCGCGTACTGGTTCTGCCTCAGCGCTTTGTCCCACCGGAACTCAAGGCCGAACAGACGCGGTTGGTGTGCGGCTCGGTGGTGGTCGCATCGGACTATTTCAAGCGCGTCGCCGCCGGCCTCAAGCAGCTGATCGGTGGTCGACTGGGGATGTACGAGTCGCTACTCGACCGGGCCCGACGCGAGGCGATCCTGCGGCTGAAGGAGGACGCGTTCAAATTTGGCGCGCACGCGGTGTGCAACCTGAAGATCCAGACCTCGAGCATCTCGCAAGGCGCCAAGGGCCAGATCGGCAGCGTCGAGGTGCTGGCCTATGGCACCGCAGTACGGCCGGGGACGATGCGGGAGTAGTTCCAGTGGCCAGTTCCAGTTCCAGTTCAAGTGAAGAGCGTGGTGGCGGCCCGGTTCCTCCGGCAACGGACCACACCCGGACCAGTGTGCCCTCAAGCGAGTCCTGGGAAGCGTGGTTCGACGGTCCTCCCGTCAGTGCCGACTTCATGACAGATCGTGTCCAACCCACCGATCAGCTGCGCAAAGTACCTTAGTGCGATACGAAACTCCCGAGCTGCCCGAACACGTCAACGCGCCGACGACCAAGCCGCTGCGCGAGTTCGTCGGGACGCTCATTGCGGTCGTCGCGGTCATCGGCACGCTGTGCGCGGTGGTCTGGTGGTCGGCGTCCTGGCTCGCGCGGCAGACGCCGTTCGGGTGGGAGACCGAGCTCGTCGGGGAGACGATCCTGGGGCCCTTCGAGACGGAAGACGTCGGCGAGCGAACGCTCGCATTGCGCGAGATTGCCGAGCGACTGCGTGTGGTCATGGCCTTGCCGGACGACATGCCTATCCGCGTGCATTACAGCCCCAGCGAGGTGCCGAACGCTTTCGCCACGCTCGGCGGCCACATCGTCATCACCCGTGGACTGATCGAACTGGTCGACAGCGAGAACGCGCTGGCGATGGTGCTGGCGCATGAGATCGCGCACGTCGAGCATCGCGATCCGATCGGCTCACTCGGGGGCAGTCTGGCGCTCGGCGTGATGATTGCCAGCATCACGGGCGGGGGCACCGATATCACCGCTATCGGCGCCAGTCTGACCCAGTTGTCCTTCTCCCGAAAGCAGGAAAGCGCCGCCGATACCGCCGCACTGGACGCCCTGCAGGCCCTCTACGGCCACACCGCCGGCGCCGAACAGTTCTTCGCCAGGGTGCAGGACATCGATCCGGTCAGCGGAGCCATTCCCAGCTTCCTGTCGACCCACCCACACGCGGCGAACCGCCTGCAGCGGATCGTCGAACGGCAATCGCTGGAGCCGGCAGAACGTCTGCAGACGCCGCTACCCGGGGCGCTGCTGGCGCTGGGGGCGGAAGATTGAGGGCAGAGTACCTGCGCAAGGCCAAAGCCTGGCCGGGATCCTCGCTTTCCTCCGCGTTCTCCGCGTCTCCGCGTGCGAATGCTTTTGCTCTGGATCGTCGTTCACGAGAGAAAAGCAGAGTCACGCGGAGACGCGGAGGTCGCGGAGAGAGCAAGTGCGGAGCATTGGAATCCTCTAGGCGACTGCGGCGATCGCGTTTGCTTCTGACGAACAAGGAGCGCTGGATTGCCGCGGCCCGCGCCGAATGGGTGCGCGTCGTTGACTCAAGATCGAGCGGCGCGGGCCTCTCCATGAACCCATATCGTAAGCCATTGATTTACGGAAGTGCCGGGACCATGACCCATGTGCATTTTCCAGGTCAAAGAAGGCGTTCGGAAGAAGAACCATTCTCACGCGGAGACGCGGAGGTCGCGGAGAGAGCTTTC
>JBGTIE010000244.1:0-3736 GCA_041745855.1 Lysobacterales bacterium
ACCACATTCAGCTCGCGCAGGGTCTGGATGAAGGTGCGGAACAGGCCACGATCGAAGAACTCCGGCCCGGACAATTCCTGCAGCAGCGACAAGCGCTGCGCGGTCAGGTGACACAACTGCTCGAGTTGGCTGGCGGTCAGCGTGCCGCTGCCGTTGCGGGTCAGTACCGACACGGTGATGAAGTAGCGCTGGAAGGTCTGCAGCGGGCTGTGGGCCAGTACGCGCAACTGGAAAGCGGCTTCCGAGCCCTCCTTGGGGCGCGACAGGAACACGCCGTCGCTGGAGCGGCTGAGCAGTTCCTTGCCGACCATCCAGTCGGCGGTGGCGTGGATCTGCTCGGCAAACTCCTCTACCGACCACGGCAGGAACAGCTCGCGCTTGAGGAAGGGGTAGACCAGTGCACCCAGACGCACCACGCCATTGATCGACAGGCGCCGGTTGTTGAGGAAACAGCAGGCCAGCCAGGAAGTCACCGCGTAGAGGTGGATCACATTGTTGCGGAAATAGCTCAGCAGCACGCCCGCCTCGCCTTCGGTCACCAGCACGTCCCCGAGCGGGTGCTCCACCCGCCGGATCCAGCCCATGCCGAGGGCGTAGTCGATCGACTCCTGCGCATCCATTCTGGTCATCGTGACTCGCGGCGCGTAGGGAATGTCCTGCAACAGGCTGCGGGCCAGATTCAGGAAACGCAGCAGGTCGGGCTGGCTGATGGCGTGTTTGACCGTGCCCAGGATCGCCAGCGCGACCAGGTTGACCGCATTGACATGGGCCGAACGGTTGATCTGCTCCTGGATCGCGTTGGCCAGTTCATCGACCATCGGGTTGAACCAGACTGGCCGCTCCTCGTTGCTGATCGGGGTGATCGTCGCCGAGCCCGAGTGCTTCGTCAGGAGTGGCCCCAACTCGATCGGTTCGCCCATGTTGACCACCACCTTGCCGTAGCGCTGGCGCAGCAGTCTGACCGCGCCGAGCAAACGCCACAGGCTTTCCTTGCGTTTCTCCTTGCCGCTGAGCTCGCCGATATAGGACTCGCCTTCGAGCAACTTCTCGTAGGCGATGTAGACCGGCTGAAAGATGATCGGCCGCGCTGGATCGGCCAGATAGCTGCGCAGCGTGATCGCCAGCATACCGGCCTTGGGCTGGAGCAGCCGACCGGTCCGCGAGCGGCCGCCTTCGATGAAATACTCCAGTGACACGCCCTGCCTGACCAACAGCCGGACATACTCGCTGAACACGGTCGAGTACAGCGCGTTGGCCTTGAAGCTGCGCCGCAGGAAGAAGGCGCCACCGCGACGCAGGACCGAACCGACCAGCGGCAGGTTCAGGTTGACGCCGGCGGCGATATGCGGCGGCACCAGACCATTGCGATAGAGCAGGTAACTGAGCACCAGATAGTCGATGTGACTGCGGTGGCAGGGCACATAAACCACTTCGCGGCCGGGCGCTGCCTTGAGCAGATGATCGAAGTGGTGCAAGGAAATGCCGTCGTAGATCCGCGACCAGAAGCCGCTCAGGACAAACGACAGCGAGCGCACCACGGTGTGCGAATAGTCGGCCGCGATCTCGCGAGCATAGCCGCGGGCCTTGCGCTCGGCGGTGATCTGGCCGCCCTTTTCCTTGCTGCCCTGGGCGACGATGGCGCTGCGCACGGCCGGAGCGAGCAGTACCCGGTCGACCAGCATGCGGCGGTGTGACAGGTCCGGGCCGATGATCGCGGCACGGGTACGGCGGTAATGCACACGCAGCACCCGGGCCAGTTTGCGGGCGCTGGTTTCCAGCGGAATCTGCGGATCCAGGGTGCTGCTGCGCTCGATCGCCGCACTGAACTGGACCAGCGTGTTGCGGCCATTGAACAACAAGGCAAGCAGGCGGCGAAAGCGGCCGACGACGACCCAGTTCTCGGCAAACAGCACCTTGAACCAGCCACTGTTGCGATCCGGCGCCCGTCCCACGTAAATCGAAACCGGTACCAGCTGGACCTGCGCCAGGCTGGCCTGGGCCGACACGTCGGCCAGCAGCAACTGCAAGCGCTCGGAGCGATCACTCAGCCGGGCTTTCGGGCTGAACCAGCCACGATGGTAGCCGAGCGCAAAACAGCTGCGCCGACGCAGACCTGCCAGACGTGCGCTGGGTGCGGGCCAGCCGGCTTCGCGACAGGCGCGCTCGAGGATCAGCGCGTTGATCAAGCCGTGGTGTTCCAGCACGTAGAGCACCGGCCTGGTCGGATCGAAGGGAGGCTCCTCCGGTCCGGGCGGGAGGTGCTTGATCTTGACCAGTGGCTGCAGCAGGCGGCCCAACAGGCGCAACCACCATGACAGGTCGGCGCGCTGGCTCGGGCTCGGTGGGGTCTCGCTCATGTGTGTTCTCGATGCAACGCGGATGAACCGTGCCGCGGCGCGCAGGTGCCGACAACCCGTAGCGCAATGATGCCGCAAACCTGATCGTCGGCGGGACCGGGGGAGCGATGCCCCGGCCCCGCGCCGTTGTCAGCCCGGATATTCCATGAACGTGCGTCCCGTGCCCGCTTTGCTCGCGACGAGCGACGGCCGCAACAGCTGCATGAAGCGTCCGGCTAGTTGACCGTCGCCTCGCCGCTCGCGCTGGCGTCATCCTCGGCGGCGAATTTCTCGATGTCCTTGCTGTACCAGCGGCCGCCCTGCTTGACCAGCTCGGTTTCGTAGCTGATGTCCTGGCCGAACAGCGTATAGCTGGTGCGGACCTTGGCCAGGTCACCGCTGCTTGAAACCTCTTCGGCCTTCATCGACGCGGCGATGTCGTCCAGCGACAGACCGTAGACGTTGAAGATGTCCTTGACCGCGCTCAGCATGACCGAGCCCTTTGCAAGTGCCTGGTCGAACTCGAGGGCACGCATGTCGTCGAGGGTGTTGACGTCGAGCGAGCGACTACGCTCATGGGCAATGGTCAGCGCCTGGCGAAGCTTGGCTTCGTTGGTCAGGTCGGCCGTCTGGGCCCAGGTGAACAGGCCGGTAAGGGCGCCGGTGGCGGCAGCCTTCTGCTCGTCGCTCAGATCCTGATTCTCCTGTACGCCCATCGTCGCCATGCCCTGGAACATCGGCATCATCATCGGCAGCTGCATCTTCATCTGCTCCAGCTGCGGGCTGGCTTCGGCCATCAAGGTGTCCACCGCGCCATCGGCGGTGATCTTGCCCCAGCCCTCGGCAAACTCCTTGCGGTCCTCTTCGGTAACCGGCTCAGCCCGGTTCTTGTCCCACTCGGCCCGCATTTCCTTCAGCTTCTCCGGCGGCAGGCTCAGCGCGAGCAGGGTGCTCAGGTCGTTCTGCTGAAAGGCGTCGGTGGTTGCCTTCAGGGTATCCACCGGGCCCATCTGCTGTGCCTTGGCCTGAACCACTGCCGGCGATTCGGCCGTTCCTTCCTTCTTGCCGCAAGCGACGAGCGCCAGCGCCAGCGCGCCCGCGAGGGCAAGGTGCTTGAACTTCAACATGATGAATCCTGCGTGAGGGGGAAACTCTCACTTTACCTCAAATTGGGCGGCGTGGCCCAGCGGCGGCTGGCAGGGGGGCGAGTCAAACTGATGTGGTTGGGCCATGGTTCTTGCTCCTGCTCCCGTAGGAGCCAGCCTGCTGGCGAAGCTCTTGCTTTCGCGCTGTTGTTCTTGCGTCCTTGCTCTTGGACCTCTCCGCGTTGTCCTTGAGTGTTGCCTGCCGAGCGGAGGGCAACATCTCGCCGGCTGCGCCGTCGGCGGGCCTGTGGCCCT
>JBGTIE010000245.1:0-4409 GCA_041745855.1 Lysobacterales bacterium
AGACTGCCCTGGCGGCTGGCGCCGGTGATGACCAGTTGCGCCACCCCGGCCGCGCGCGCCCGTTCCAGCACCTGCGGCAGGTCGTGCTCGAAGCTCTCGTGGCCAAGGTTGGCACCGATGTCAACCAGTTCCAAGGGCATGCGTTGGGAGACCTGCGTCGCGGCGGGGCGCGGGGGCCGGGAGTATAGTTCGGCGGCGAAGCCCCGATGCGAGCAAAGTGATGTCGGTGGCGAGGGTAGGAGGGCCCTGGGCACAGGGCACAGGGCCCAGAAGGAGCAAAAGCCGCGTGGCCGGGCCGTGGTCTCTTGGGTTTTGGGCTTTGCGCAAGAGCAAGCGCAGCGTCCCAGCGCTTCTGGGCCCTGGGCCCTGGGCCCTGGACCTGCGCTTCATAGCCAATTCATCGCCCGACGCCCAGACTGTCCGTTCGGTCACTGCAGGAGATTCCCATGCGCCAGACTCTATTCGTGTTTTTCCTGCTGTTGGCCACTGTCTTTGGCCGGCCGGCGAGTGCCTTTACGCCGGAGAATGGCTTCTGGTGGAATGCGGCTGAGGCGGGCCGGGGCTTCACGATCGAGATCCAGGACAACTTCCTGTTCATGATCGGCTATGTCTACCGCCAAAATGGCTCGTCAACCTTCGTCACCACCCAGGGCCTGATGCAGGGCAACGCCGCCTACACGGGCGTGCTCGACACCTTCAGCAACGGCCAGTGCACCGGCTGCGCCTACCCTGGCTTTCCGAACATCCAGCCAGGCGCCGCCGGGCCGGTGTCGATCATCTTCGACAGCGAGATCACTGCCACGATGACCTGGAATGGCGGCGTCACCCGACTGACCCGTTTCGATTTCTACCTGACCCGCAGCCAGTCGGCTCCACGGATCGAACTGATGCTCGGCGAATGGCAGAATGTGCTCGACTACGCCGAGGTGCTCACCGATCAGTACCCCTTCTTTGGCGATGTGCTGGTGTTCGACGCACTCGATCAGACTGACACCCCGGCCTTGTTCACCGGCTGCCGCGCCGAGAACAGCGTCGACGGGCGCTGCACCCAGCAGGCCGCGACGAACAACGAGGCGGTCGGTTACTACGACGGCGGCAGCGGCTTGCACGTGATCGTGGTCGACAATGGCAACAACTTCCTCGTCTATGTCGTTGAAACCGGGACCTACCAATACGACGGCTTCGCCAAGACCTGCCCCTTCAACCAGAATCTGGCCAACTGCATCGCCAGTGGTGTGACCGACATTCCGGTGCGCGGCTTCCGCAGCGCCAGCCGCAGCTTCGTCCAGACCGGCGTGGGTCCCAACGCCGCCGACCCTGGTTCCGCCAAGGCTGCGGCCCAGTTGCCGACAGTGCCGGTCACCGCGGCGAAACTGGCGCAGGATCACAGCGCCCATCTGCTGGAGCGCTACGGCATCGACGTCAGCCGACTCGATCGTGCCGCGCTGGAAGCGGTCGCCGAGCGCGTTCGCAAGGGGCGGTAGAGCAGTTGGGAGTCGGGAGTTGGGAGTTGGGAGTCGGGAGTGCGCAGTAGCCGCTCCCGCGACGCCAGGGCGCTCACCTCGGGGTCGGGGTCGGGGTCGGAATCGGAATCGGAATCGGTCCTTGAGTAACGTATCTGCCTGAAGCGAGTAGCCACGCCGCCTCTGCGGCGTCAGCATCACCACTGTCCGGTCGAGTGCGCGGTACTCCCCGGCGAAGTTCTCGATGACTGCCCGGTACAAGGCTAGTCGTTGTGCCGCCCGCGATGCCGATACCGATACCGATTCCGACCCCGAGTCCGACTCCGAGTCCGCCCCCGACTCCCGACTCCCGACTCCGAACTCCCGACTCAATAGTCCTGAACCCTACCGCTGAAACAGCTTGCCTCGTACCAGGGAAGGGCCGGGTATCTGGCAGTCCACCCTTCCGGCACATCGCCAGAGCCGCGGTCAGTCGCTATGCTTGCGGCCCTCGCCGACCCGGCTGCGGGTTGCATCGCTACAGGACGACCATAGTGACCAAGACTCCCCTTTCGCTGGCGCTTGCCAGCGCGCTGTTCGTTGTTGCCTGCGGTTCGCAGGAACCCCCAGCCAGTTCCCCGGCCACGCCGCAAGCCGCCACGCCAGCTGCGCCGGCCAAGCTGCAGATCGACCAGAGCAAACTGCCGCCGTTGCCGGCCTTCAGCGCCAGCGATCTGGACCCGTCGGTTGCCGCTTGCGTGGACCTGGACAAGCATGTCAATGCCAAGTGGCAGGCGGCCAATCCGATTCCGGCCGAGCGCACCACCTGGGGCAGTTTCGAGATGCTGCAGGAGCGCTCGCGTGAGGTACAGAAGCAGATCGCCGAAGCCGCCGCGGCCGACCCGGAAGCCAGCGGCAACCGCAAGCTGATCGGCGATATCTGGGCCACCGGGATGGACGAGGCGGCGATCGAAGCGGCCGGCATCGCGCCGGTCCAACCCTTCCTGGCCGAAATCGAGGCGCTCGATTCGCCCGTAGACCTGGTCGCCTACTTGCGCGAAGCGCCGGCCAAGAGCCGTGCCAGCGTATTCGGCCTGTTTGCCGAGTCCGACTTCGTCGATTCCTCCAAAGTGATCGCCTATGTCGCCGGGGGCGGTCTCAGTCTGCCGGACAAGACCTACTACGTCGGCGACGAGCACGCCGAAGCGCGCGAAGGCTTTCGTGCGCATGTCGCCCAGGTGCTGGAGCTGGCCGGCGCCGAATCAGCGCAGGCGGCCGAGCAGGCCGATAGGGTACTCGCGCTGGAGACGATGCTGGCCGAGGTTTCCTATTCGCGCGAGGAACTCTCGCGCGACATCAGCAAGTACTACAACCCGGTGTCACTGGCCGACGCCGACGCCCTCACCCCGAGCTTCGGCTGGGGCGAGTTCTTCGCCGCCAACGGGGTTGACGATCCGGGCCAGTTCTCGCTCTCCAATCCGGACTTCTTCGTCAAGGTCAACGAGCTGTACTCCAGCGTGCCGATGGACGACTGGAAGACCTATCTGCGCTTCCACACCATCGATAGCGCCTCGCCGTACCTGAGCGAGGCCTTCGCCAACCAGAACTTCAACTTCTACGGCAAGACCCTGCGCGGCCAGGAAGAACAGCTGGTGCGCTGGAAGCGGGTGCTGAACTTCATCAATGGCACGGTCGGCGAGGCCCTCGGCGAGTTGTACGTGGAGGTCGCCTTCCCGCCCGAGTCCAAGGCGCAGATGGAACAGCTGGTTGACAATCTCGGCGTCGCCCTGAAGGCGCGGCTGGACAAGCTGGAGTGGATGACCCCGGCCACGCGCGAAAAGGCGCTGGAAAAGTGGGCCAGCTTCGAGCCGAAAATCGGCTACCCGGACAAGTGGCGTGACTGGAGCGGTCTATCCACCAGCCGCGACAGCCTGGTCGCCAACGTACTCGCGGCCAACGCTTTCAATCAGGCCTGGCAACTGGCCAAGATCGGCAAGCCCAAAGATCGCAGCGAATGGAGCATGACGCCGCAGACGGTGAACGCCTCCTACAACCCGCTGATGAACCAGATCACCTTCCCGGCGGCTATCCTGCAGCCGCCGTTTTTTGATCCGAACGCAGACCCTGCGCTGAACTACGGCGGCATCGGCGCGGTCATCGGCCACGAGATGCTGCATGGCTACGACGACCAGGGCAGTCGCTTCGACGCCAAGGGCAGCTTCGTCAATTGGTGGCAGCCGGAAGACTCCGAGAATTTCGCCAACAAGACGAAAATGCTGGTCGAGCAGTTCGATGCCTATCAGGCACTGCCAGACAAGACCGTCAACGGCAACCTGACCCTGGGCGAGAACATCGCCGATCTGGGCGGGCTGACGGTGTCCTTCGATGCGATGAAGCTGGCCAACGGCGCGGACTACGTCGACCCGATGGTCGACGAGATGACCCAGGACCAGCGCTTCTTCATCAGCTGGGCAACCGTCTGGCGCCGTTTGTACACCGAGAAGGAACTGACCGTACGACTGGTCACCGACTCGCACGCCCCGGCCCGCTATCGCGCCAACGGCGCCCCGCAGAACATGCCCGCCTTCGCCGAAGCCTTCGGCTGCAGCGACAACGATCCGATGGTGCGGGCCGGGGAGAAGCGGATAGCCATCTGGTGAGCAGGGCTGAGGGGCGAGGGGTCCTGAGAGCAGGGCTGAGGGCTGAGGGCTGAGGGATCAGAAGAGCAGGGCCCAGGGCATAGGGCCCAGGGCCCAGTAGAGCGAGGCCCAGGGCATAGGGCCCAGGGCCCAGGGCCCAGAAGGGCTGCGGCCTTGCGCGTAGGGTATCCAGCGGACAGCATCCCACCCCGCGTACAATCCAGATCAATGAGCGACCCGCGTCCCACCCCGCCGCCGAAACTCGGTCCCAAGGCCGCCGCCGCGCTGGCGCGGGTGCAGAGCGAGCGTGCCCGGCGTCCGCAACGGT
>JBGTIE010000246.1:0-10745 GCA_041745855.1 Lysobacterales bacterium
GCTTTTTTCGACAGACTCGGCCAGGGTTCGTGCTTTCGAGAACCCATAAACCAAGATGCCGGCGCACCCAGGAAGCGCCATAAGCCGTGCAGACAGCGTTGCCATCGCGCCTGTTTCGAGTACGAGTACGAGTACGAGTACCGTTGCACTGAGTACGAGTAGAGAAGCCGCGACGACCTCAGTCCACATCAGTTTGACTCGCACCCTTCGGCTGTGGAGCGAGTCGAAGTGATGCGGTGGCCTCTGCATGAGCCAAAGGGCCCAGGGCTCAGGGCCCAGGGCCCAGTTCGGAGCGAATCTTGAGGCGACATCGACCTACGGTCAGTTGCGAAGCAGCTCTTGATCTGCTGGGCTGAGCCCTGGAACCCTCTGGAGAACGTTGACGATGACCCACTACACCCTGATCTCAGGCGACGCGCCGCTGCTGATCAGTCTGCCGCATGACGGCGTGGAGTTGCCGCCGGAGCTTGAGCCGCGGCTGACCGAAGCGGCGCGGCGGGTGGCCGATACCGACTGGCACGTCGGCAGGCTGTACGAAACGATTGCCCGGCAACTTGGTGCCAGTTTGTTGCGACCGCGCTGGTCGCGCTATCTGATCGACCTGAACCGACCAGCCGATGGCGTGCCGCTGTATCCGGGCCGCCGCGAGACCGGCTTGTGTCCATTGCACTCCTTCGCCGAGGAGCCGCTATACCTGCCGGGACAGGCACCGGGCGCTGCCGAGGTGGCCGAGCGCGTCGGTGAGTACTGGCAGCCCTACCATGACGCGCTGGCGGCCGAACTGCGGCGTTTGCGCCAGCGTCATCGGCGCGTGCTGCTGTGGGAGGGCCACTCGATACGCAGCATCTGTCCGATCTTCTTCGAAGGCCGCCTGCCCGATTTCAATCTGGGTACAGCGGCCGGTTGCAGCGCGGCGCCGGAACTGGCCAGCACGCTGATGGACGTACTCGCGGGCCATCCTGACTATGGTCAAGTGCTCGATGGACGTTTCCAGGGCGGTTACATCACCCGCCATTACGGTGACCCCGCACAGGGTCTGCATGCGGTACAACTGGAGCTGACCCAGGCCACCTACATGGATGAATCGCCGCCCTTCCGGTGGGACGCGCAACGTGCCGCGCCGGCGCAGCGGGTCATTGCGGAGTTGTTGCGTGCGGCATTGGGGTGGGTGGAAGCAGAACAGGGCCCAGGACCTGGGGCCCAGGGCCCAGAAGAGTTGCGGCGGTGCCCCGAGTGATTGCGGAACGCGGTTCCGGTGTGCTTAGTGCGGCGAATCTTCATGCCGGCCCGGGGCCGGTCCGTCGCCCCAAGCCTGAGGACCAAGAAGATTCTGTACGGCGGAGGCGATGGCGCCTGGCTGGTCGAGCTGCATATCGTGCGACGAGTTCGAAACTTCGATCACATTGCTGTCTGTCGACGCAGCCAGTATCCGGGCGTGCGTATCGCGTCGCTTGGCTTCGATGACCGCGCGTACCTCATCGGGAACGTTCTCGTCTTGCGTGGCGGCGGTCAGCGCGACGAGCGGGATGGATCCATAGGACTCGTCGGCAGGAACGGGTTCTGCAAACAGCTTGACGTTGTGAGTCAGCTCCGAACGCAAGGTACGCCAGTACGACGGCTTGGACTTGTTACGTGTGGTTGCCGCCATGACCTGCTCGCTCATCCACCGCGGCGCCGCGCGCAAGCAATTGTGTTGAATGAACTCCGCATTGCCGGCTTCGGCAGCGCGCTCGCACGCACTCAAGAGCTCTTCCCGCTGTGCGAGCATCGACGCGATCTGCGTCTGCCAGTCTTTCGGCATCAGATCATCGGAGCCATGCTCGGGGGGATCGATCAGCACCATGCCGACGATCCCTTCAGGGTGCAGTTGTGCGTACTTGCGCACGATGTTGCTGCCCTTGGAGTGTCCAACCAGCAGCAACGGCGCCGGAATGCCCGCGGCCCGAATCAGCGCACGCAGATCAGCGACATCCGCGTCGAGATCACGTGGATACGGCCCTTCATCGCTGAAGCCATAGCCGGCCCGATCATAGGCGCAAACTCGGCTCAGACGCGCCAGCCGTGATTGAACCCGGTACCAGGTAGTGGAGTCCGCGTTGCCGCCTGACTCCAGCATGATGACCGGCGCGCCCTCACCACTGCAGCGAAGGTTCAGAGTGCGGCCGTCGCCGAGTTCGACCAACTCCGCCGGCAAGGCGTACGCATCTGCGATCACTTCACCGTCTGGGCTGTGGTCGTCAGAAGCGGCGGACAGGCTGATAGGGAGTGCAGTTGACAGCAGCGCCGAGTAGAGCACTGCAAATGGCAATGAAGACACGCGGTTATTCCTGTGTCGTTTGCAAAGCGATTTTTGACGGCAGTCTCGCGGCCGGATGACCGGCGCCGGAGCATCTCCGGCGCGCGAGTTGTACTGCTCCCCTGGTCTGCAACAGACCCGCGTTTACTTCTTGCGCTTGGTCGCCTTGCTGCTCTTGGCTGCAGATTCACTCTCGCCCAGCAGGAAGCTGACCTTCAGCGTGACCCGGTATTCGGTGACCCGACCGTTCGTGACTACGACCTTTTGTTCGGCCACCCAGGCGCCCTGGATACCGTTGACGGTTTCCGCGGCGCGCGCGATCCCCTGACTGACGGCGTCTTCAAAACCCTTGGGTGAACTTGAGGTAATTTCGATAATTTTGGCGACCGACATGTTGCTCTCCCGGATCAGTGTCAGGTGCATGGAAATGCGATTGTACGCGCCCGGCATGCGCCGGGTTGGTGCAGTATAGGCAGCAAAGGCCGGCAGCGGCTACCGCGCGCGGGATGCGGTAAGGGCAATAGGCTCAATCGTTGAACGACCATCAACTTCATTGCGAAGCGGAATCGACTTGCATGACTGATCGATCGATCATCGTATGGGACTGGCCGTTGCGGCTGGTCCACTGGGGACTGTTGCTCGCGGTGCTGGGGGCTTATGGCACGGCTGAACTGGGCTGGCTGGACATGGAGTGGCATTTCCGCTTCGGCTATCTCGCCCTGGGACTGGTGATCTTTCGCTTGCTATGGGGTTTCCTGGGCACCCGCCATGCCCGCTTCGGCAGTTTCCTGACCGGACCAAAGCCCGTCTGGGACTATTTGCGCGGGGGCTTTGGCGGTGCTCGCCACTGGCTCGGCCATTCACCGATCGGCGGCTGGGCCAGCGTGCTGCTGTTGCTGGCGGTGCTGCTCCAGGCCCTCAGTGGATTGGCCAATGGCGACGACATCGAGTGGTTTGGCCCCTGGCATGATCTGGTAGGCCGCGATCTCCAGCGACTGGCCAGCCGGATTCACGACCAGGCGCTGGATGTGCTGCTGATTCTGATCGCCGTGCATGTGCTGGCAGTGCTCGGCTACCTGTTGCTGCGCGGTCAGAACCTGGTGATGCCGATGCTGCACGGACGCAAGCACGGATCGGCCGATGAAGCGGCCGAGCCGATCGGGTGGCTGCGCTTTGTCGTTGCACTGACGATCACGCTGGCGCTGATGGGCGGCGTGATCTGGGCACCGCAAATCCTTTGAGGTTGGTACCGGAGGATGCGAGTCGGGCGTTAGTCGAGTCGGGCGCGTAGTCGGCTACCCGCTGCCAGAGTCGGGAGTCGGGAGTACGCATCGTGGAACGGGTTGGCATCGCTGTGGTCCCCGGCCAGTAGGGTCATTGCGTCAGCAGAGTGGGCTCTTGCTCTTACTCCCAACTCCCAACCCCCAAATCCGGGTTCCTACCGCTACCGTCGCATCGGTTAGACCCGCACCCATCTTCCCGGTGCGCGCCACTGACCCTCAATCCGCCTTGTAGCTGTCGTGGCACGCCTTGCAGGTGCCACTGACCTGCGCGAACTGGGTCTTCAGGTCGGTGAAGTTACTTGCCCTGGCCATGTTGGCCAGTTGCCGGGACTCGCGTCGGAAGTCCGTCATCTTGGCCTCAAAGTCGCTCCAGTTGGTCCAGATCTCAGCCAGCGCGGCGGTTTCGGCGCCGCGATCCGATCCCTCGATGTAGCCCTCCAGCAGATGTCCACTCAAATTGGCCACGCGCAGCGCATGCTTGCGAAAGGTGGCGCGATCGAACGGCGTCCGTCCGCGGGCCATTGCGCTGAGCGGCTGGAAATTCCACAGGATCACCTGGTACACGGCCTGTCGATACTCGATGGCCTGGTCCGGCCGCACCGACTCGGCCTGGGCCTGGACGGAGAGGGAACAGAGCAGGGCAGCGGCAGCGATGATCAGGCGCATATGGACGGCCATTGGGAAAGTGGGCTCTGAGTTTAACCGGTGCCGCGGTGTGTGTGTGATGGCCAGGGCCCAGGGCAAAGGGCCCAGGGCCCAGCAGATCAAAAGCCGAGACTCACCGTGAGGCATGCGGCTCTTGACTTGTCTGGGCCCTGGGCCCTGAGCCCTGGGCCCTAGGATTCATAACCCTTGGAACATCACTTCGACTCACAGCCGACTCGCCCCTGTGGCCGCCCCCCTCGACACCCCTGCTACAATTCCACGCTTTTCCGCGCAGGCCCTGTCATGACCGAGATCAACGAACTCAGAGCCCAGATTGCCGACCTGGGTGAACGCACCGATTCGCTGCGGAGGTTTCTTTGACTACGATGTCAAGACCGAGCGGCTGGAAGAGGTAGGTCGCGAACTGGAGTCACCGGAGGTCTGGAACGACCCCAAGCGGGCACAGGACCTGGGTCGGGAGCGGGCCCGGCTGGAAGACATCACTGGCACGATCAACGTCCTCAGCCAGGGCCTGAGCGACGCGGTTGAATTGCTCGAACTGGCGCTGGAGGAAAACGACACCGAGGCGCTGGCCTCGGTCGAGGCAGATCTGCAGGACTATGCTGGCAGGGTCGGCCGACTCGAGTTCCAGCGCATGTTCGCCAATCCGATGGATCCCAATCCCTGCTTTGTCGATATCCAGGCCGGAGCCGGCGGCACTGAGGCGCAGGACTGGGCCTCGATGCTGCTGCGCATGTATCTGCGCTGGTGCGAGGACAAGGGTTTCAGCGTCGAGGTGCTGGAAGAGAGCGAGGGCGAAGTCGCCGGCATCAAGAGCGCCAGTCTGCGGGTCGAGGGCGACCATGCCTTCGGCTGGCTGCGCACCGAGACCGGCGTGCACCGACTGGTGCGCAAATCGCCGTATGACTCGGACAACCGCCGCCACACCTCCTTTGCCTCGGTCTTCGTGGCGCCGGAGATCGACGACGACATCGAGATCGAGATCAACCCGGCCGATTTGAAGGTCGACGTCTACCGCGCCAGCGGCGCCGGTGGTCAGCACGTCAACCGGACCGAGTCGGCAATCCGCATCACCCATGTCCCGAGCGGCATCGTTGTCGCCTGCCAGAGCGATCGCTCGCAGCACAAGAATCGCGATACGGCGATGAAGCAACTAAAGTCCAAGCTGTACGAGATGGAGCTGAACAAGCGCAAGGCCGAGCAGCAGAAGCTCGAAGACAGCAAAGCCGACATCGGCTGGGGCAGCCAGATTCGCTCCTATGTGCTCGATCAGTCCAGAATCAAGGACTTGCGCACCGGGGTTGAGCGCGGCGACACCCAGGCGGTGCTCGACGGTGACCTGGATCAATTCGTCGGGGCCAGCCTGAAGGCAGGCTTGTAGGCCCCCGGCTAGGCAGATGGAGCGGACATGACCAAGCACTTCGAGGCCGCCGAGCGGTGCGTGGACTGGATCATCGAACGGGTCGGTCGGTGCATCGTGCTGGCCACCCCGCTAGGACTGGGCAAGCCAAACGTGCTGCTAAACGCCCTCTATGAGCGCGCGAAGAACGACGAGACGATCTCGTTGACGATCTACACCGCGCTCTCCCTGGCCCGTCCCAAGCCCGCCTCGGACCTGGAGCAGCGCTTCCTGGGGCCGTTCCTGGACCGTCATTTCGGTACCGACTATCCGGATTTGCTGTGGGTAGCGGACCTGCAGCACGACGATCTGCCACCGAATGTGGACATCCACGAGTTCTACGTCCAGTCCGGCGTGTGGATGTACAAGCCGGCGATGCAGCGCCGCTACACCTCGCTCAACTACACCCATGTGGCGCAGGTGGTTTGCGAAGCCGGCGTCAACCTGCTGTTGCAGATGGTCGCCCGGCGCGCCGGCGACAATGGCCCGCGCTACAGCCTGAGCTGCAATCCGGATGTCACCTTCGATGCGATCGAACTGGCCGAGCAGCGGCCGCTGATGGTCGGCTCGGTGCATCCGGACCTGCCCTTCATGCCGCACGATGCCGAAGTCGGCGAGGGCTTTTTCGACGGCGTGCTCGAGTTGCCGGGACCGGCGCACCAGTTGTTCGCCCTGCCACGCCATCCGGTCGAAGCGGCCGAGTACGCCCTTGGCGTGCATGCCGCCAGCCTGATCCGCGATGGCGGCACGCTGCAGATCGGCATCGGTGCCTTGTCCGACTCGCTGGTCCACGCGGCACTGCTGCGCCGGCATGACAACACCGCCTACAACCGCGTTCTCGAAGCGCTGAATCCGTCACCTTCGCAACTGCACGTGATCGAGCGTTGGGGCGGCACCGGGACGCTGCCGCTGGGGCTGTACGGCGCGAGCGAGATGGTCATGGACGGCTTCATGCACCTCGCCAAAGGCGGCATCCTGCATCGGCGGGTCTTCCCGCACCTGGGCATCGAGCGCCTGCGTGCTCGCGGCGAGCTGGGCGACACGACGACTGAACTGACTCTCGACGAGCTGCTCGCCGTCGGGGGTATCGACCTGCCTCTGCACGGTACCGAGTTGCGGCGGTTGCAGCGGCTCGGCCTGATCGAGGCTGGCGCGCACATCGATCACGGCATCTTGGTGTTCGAGGACGGCAGCCGGCTGGATGCTGAACTGGCCAGCCCGGCCGAACGCCGCGTACTCGCAAAACGCATGGCCGGTCGACCGTTGCTCGGCGGCATGTACCTGCAAGGCGCGTTCTTCCTTGGCACCAAGGAGCTCTACGCCTGGCTGAACGGGCTGGACGAGACGCAGCTCGACGGCATCGGCATGACCCGGGTCACCCACATCAACGAGTTGCCGACCGGCAATACCGCGTTGGCGCAAGTCCAGCGCCGGCATGCGCGCTACTTCAACACCTGCATGATGCAGACCCTGCTTGGCGCGGCGGTCAGCGACGCGCTGGAGAATGGCCAGGTCGTCAGCGGCGTTGGCGGTCAGTACAACTTCGTCGCGATGGGCCACCGGATGGCCGACGGGCGCTCGATCCTGATGCTGCGCTCGACTCGTGAAGCGCACGGGGGCGTGCAATCGAACATCGTCTGGAACTATGGCTACACCACCATTCCGCGCCACCTGCGCGATCTGGTCGTGACCGAATATGGTGTGGCCGACCTGAAGGGCAAGAGCGATGAGGATTGCATCAAGGCGCTGATCGAGATCGCCGACTCGCGCTTCCAGAGCATGCTGCTGGCGCAGGCCAGACTGGCCGGCAAGATCGACCCGACCTGGGAAGTCCCGGAGCGGGCCCGCCACAACACCCCGGCCCATATCCGGAACGCACTCGCCGCCGCCGGCCCGGACAAGTTCCCCCGTTTCCCCTTCGGCAGCGATCTGGACGAGGTAGAACTCAAGCTCGCCGTCGCCCTGCGCGGCCTGAAGGCGAAGCTGGGCAGCTGGGGCGGACGCCTCGAAGCAGTCGGCCTGCTGATCCGCGGCCCCAAGGGCGACCAGGCACAGGCCGGCCTCAAACGCATGAATCTCGACCAGCCAAAGGACCTGAAACAGAAGTTGATGGCGAGGTTGGTGGGTGCCGTGTTGTCTTGAGGCAAGGTTCAGTCGTGAGGTAGAGGGCCCAGGGCTCAGGGCCCAGGGCCCAGTAGAGCGGAAGAGCAGGGCAGGGCATAGGGCCCAGGGCCCAGTAGAGCAAAGAAGCAGGGCCCAGGGCTTAGGGTCCAGAAAGCAACACTGTGGCGGGTTTCGGCTTTCTGGGCCCTATGCCCTGGGCCCTGGGCCCTAAGCGGCAAAATCCGACGAGAATACATACTCGCCCCAAGCTCCAACGAAGGAACGAAAATGACGCAGGACGGCCCCAACCACCCCAGCTCCACGCCGCCCGATCGGCCGGATGCGCCTGAAGTCTCGCAGCTGATTGCCGAGCGCAAGAGCAAGCTGGCGGCGCTGCATGCGCAGGGGGGCGCCTATCCGAATGACTTCCGGATCGATGCGCTGGCCGGTGAATTGCAGGCGCGCTACGCCCAGTTCGATGCCGCCGCGCTCGAGGGGGAGGGGCGGCGGGTGGCAGTGGCCGGTCGGATGCTGGCCAAGCGGGTCATGGGCAAGGCCAGCTTTGCCCAGTTGCAGGACCGCAGCGGTCAGATCCAGCTGTTCGTGCAGCAGAGCCTGCTTGGCGAAGGCTACGAGGCCTTCAAGCACTACGACATCGGCGACATCCTCGGCGCCACGGGCACGCTGGTGCGCACCCGCACCGGCGAGCTGAGCGTGCGGGTGGATGGGTTGCGGCTGCTGGCGAAGAACCTGCGCCCGCTGCCAGACAAGTGGCATGGCCTGGCCGACGTCGAAACCCGCTATCGCCAGCGCTACGTCGATCTGACCGTGAACGCACAGGCGCGCGAGGTGTTCAGGATCCGCGCGCAGCTGGTGCGCTACATCCGCGATTTCCTGGAAAGCCCGGACTACGACTTCATGGAAGTCGAAACGCCGATGATGCATCCGATTCCTGGCGGTGCCACCGCGCGCCCCTTCACCACCCACCACAACGCCCTCGACCTGACGATGTACCTGCGCGTCGCGCCGGAGCTTTACCTCAAGCGGCTGGTGGTCGGTGGCTTCGAGCGGGTCTACGAAATCAACCGCAATTTTCGTAACGAAGGCGTCAGTACCCGCCACAACCCCGAGTTCACGATGCTCGAGCTGTATCAGGCCTACGGCCACTTTGGGGATGTGATGGACCTGACCGAGGCGATGATCCGCAGCGCCGCGCTCAAGCTGTTTGCCGATCGTCAGCAGCCGACGCTGTTGCCTTGGGAAGGTCGCCAGATCGACGTTGGCGCGCCGTTCCGGCGGGTTTCGATGGCCGAACTGGTGCTCGAGCGCAATCCTGATCTGCGCGCGGCCGACTTGCGTGATGTGAACCATCTGCGGGTACATCTGGAGTCGATCGGGGTGAGCGTCGATCCGCGTGCCGGTTGGGGCAGGCTGCTGCTGGAGATCTTCGAACACACCGTCGAGGCCGACTTGATCCAGCCGACCTTCGTCACCGGATACCCGACCGAGGTCTCGCCGCTGTCGCGCCAGAGCGATGGCGACCCGGAACTGACCGATCGCTTCGAGCTGTTCATCGGCGCCAAGGAAATGGCCAACGGCTTCTCCGAGCTGAACGACCCTGCCGAGCAGGCCGCGCGCTTCCGCGCTCAGGTCGAAGCCAAGGACGCCGGTGACCTGGAGGCGATGCACTTTGATGCCGATTACATCCGCGCGCTCGAAGTGGGCATGCCGCCGGCGGCAGGTCTGGGTGTCGGTATCGATCGGCTAGTCATGCTGTTCACTGACAGTGCATCGATTCGTGACGTATTATTGTTCCCTTATCTGCGTCCCGAAGGCACTATCACGTTGGTTGTGGATTCGTGACGGCGGAGAGAAGTTTGAACATCAGCGTTCGGGCCTACAGGGGGCAGAAGAATGCAGCGTAAGCCGACCGCCGCCGGTCGACGTGCCTCGCGCATGACGATCCGGTCAGCGGTATTGATGGTGCGAGGCGATCAGAGCTGGACATCGGACGTGGCCGACATCTCGGCCACCGGAGTCCGGGTCGATCGTCCACCCGACTGGATCGGCCAGGTCGGCGATCTGTTCGTGCTCGACATGCTGTTTGACGACACCCTCAACATCAACGTCGAAGCCCGCGTCGCCCGTATCAGCGACGACGAAGTCGGCTTCGCCTTCGCCCGCATCCCGCCGGACAAGGAAGTACCGCTGTGGAGCCTGCTGGGGCGCTATGCCGATCAGCAGGAGAAGTGGGACTAAGCGAGGGCCCAGGGCCCAGGGCATAGGGCCCAGTGCATAGGGCCCAGTGCATAGGGCCCAGTGGATAGGGCCCAGGGCCCAGTGAGATCCTCCCGGCACTGCATCTGAAGTTTCCGCGCTTTCCTGGGAACGCGGGCGTCCCGCCCGCAGGCATCGGCGTCCGCGTATCAAGTATGCGGTGAGCGAGATCGGAAGCAATGAGCCGCTTTTCTGGGCCCTGTGCCCTGTGCCCTGGGCCCTGAACTCTCGGTCCGCCGTCAGGCTCGGTCGGCGTCAACCACCCTTATCATCCCCTCCTGCGCAGTCGAGGCGACAAGGCGGCCGTTGCGATCAAAGATCAGGCCGCGGGCCAGGCCGCGGGCGCCCTGGGCGCTGGGGCTGTCGCAGCTGTAGAGCAGCCAGTCGTCGATGCGAAAGCGCCGATGGAACCACATTGCGTGGTCCAGGCTGGCCATCTGCACGTTGCCCTGGTAGTAGGAAATGCCGTGTGGGAAGGTCGCGGTGCCGATCAGGTGGAAGTCGCTGGCATAAGCCAACAGACTACGATTGAGGGCCAGGTCGTCGCCGACTTCGCCAACCAGCCGGAACCAGACCTGCTGGAAGGGCGGCCGCTTGGGGGGATTGAGTTCATCGCGCGGGTACACCGGGCGAAACTCGAACGGACCGCCGCGGGTCAGCCAGCGCCGCAGCTTGGCCGGCAGCCGCTCCAGTTCCTCGGCACTGCGCTGCGGCGGCGGCG
>JBGTIE010000247.1:0-6503 GCA_041745855.1 Lysobacterales bacterium
CAGCGCTGGCTCGAGTCCCTGCTGAACCGCGTCCGCGCCCGCATCGGCGCCGAACCCGTCCCCGCCACCCGCACCGGCGTCCGCCGCCTGGTCGACGTGCTCAAGCAAGGTATTGCCCTAGGCATCCTGCCCGACCAGCAACCCAAACAAGGCGAAGGCGACTACGCGCCGTTCTTTGGCCAGCCTGCGTTGACGATGACCTTGCTGCCGAAGCTCGCCAGTCGGTTCGGGGCGACTGTGTTGTTTGTGTGGGCGGAGCGGTTGGCGGATGGGGGTGGGTGGGTGTTGCGGTTTCGTGCTGCGGATCCGGTGGTGGCGGATGCGGCTGCGTTGAATGCGAATGTGGAGGCATGTGCGAGGAGGGCACTTGCGCAGTATCAGTGGACTTATCGACGGTTTTCGGTGGGGCCGGTGGGGGTGGAGGGGCGGTATCAAGGGCTTAGGGCTCAGGGCTCAGGGCTCAGGGCACAGTAGGGGTGAGGTTGTGCGCCGTAGGATGTCGGTGAGCTCCGCGAACCGCATCAATCGATAGCTATGGGACCGTTGGCAGATGGACATGGCCGACCAACCAGACAGTCCGCAAGTTCGAGAGTTGGACCGATCGATGATGATGGGCGCTATTCGGTCGTGTCCATTGGCTCACCCCCAAGGCTGCGATGCTCAAAGCGCCAACGTCGGGACATCCTTGCGGCACGCAGGTTGAACACTTCCTCCGACAGCGCATCGCAATAGTTCAGCTCGATCCATTTCCATTCTCCACTCGCCATGCAGCGCTGGGCGAAGATGGCTTCGAGCCCCTCCCTGGCTTCCTCTGCGGCAGCGGCATGCTCCACACTGCCAGCGTCATAAACCAGATAGATTCCGAGAACGTATGGGTCGTCGGGATCGTTGCGCTCGCTGTCGTCATCCAGGTCGAAATAGATGCCGACCAGGTGCGCTGAGCTGCGTTTGCCGAGCTGCTCGAAGCGGCTGCCCACGCCGCTCTCCCTGAGCCAGTTGATGAAGGTATCGGGAAACTCGCAGCGTGCGTAGCGCTGCGCCAGCCAGCGGCGGAGCAGTGCGCGCTGTTCGCCCGTGTAGCACCGCTCGGTCCAAGGCTCGTGCTGCAGAAGGTCGGCCTTGGAAACTTCGCATCGTTGGGCGATGCCGTATTGCACCCACTCGATCGCGCCCTGTCCGTCGGCACCAAGATGCAGCGTGCGGATCGAGTGGCCATTCTGTGATGTTGCCGCCGTTTCCGGAACGATGGTTCCGATCAGCAGTTCCACCTTGGGTTCGGTGTCCTCGTCGCTCGCGATGTCACAACTATGGCTGATGACCAGAACACGGTGGGTGTCACGTTGCACCGTCCCGATCACCCCCAGCGCGACCGCATCGTCTGGCACAAGCAGGTCCCCTTGGCGCCAGCCGACAGGCATCTCTTTACGACCTCTCAGCCGAGCGAGTCGAGATCAGAAGCACCGCGGTCACCGGAGCGCCCTTGGAGTCGGCTAGCGAGTCGCTGACGCTGGGCCGCCTCTAGCCTCAGGATGTCCGCCAGGCGGGCGATCGCTTCGCGGGCATTCGCGCCTTGCGCCAGCCTCTGCAGCAACGTGTTTTGGTTCTCAATGGCGCGGTGAGCTACTCGGCCAACCTGGGCGTCAATGGCTCCCAGGTGAGGTTCCAGTGCTTGCGCGATTTCCCGCAGGCGCTCAGCGTTTTCCGGACTGATCGGGTTACCGTTCTGCCAGCTGTAGATGGTTGGACGACTGACACCGAACAGTTGCGCGGTCTCGGCAACGCTCAGCCGCAGCGTTTGGCGAATCAGTTTCAACTCGAAAGCCAGGCCTTGATCAGGCGAAAGCACCATCGAGCCAAACCTGGCAGGCGCAGGGGCGCCGGTTCCATAGTGCATAAGGATATGGTCGCGACTGACATTCCCGCCGGTGCCAGCCAGAACGCCGATCAAGGTCCACGCTGCTGCGTCGTGAAAAAAGGCAGTGCGACGCGGCTCGAGGAGCTGCCAGGTAGGAAGTACCTCAGTCATGGCTACGCCCACACCGCACGTGCGTGCTCCGTCGCCAGCTTCCGAAAGCTGAGCGACAGGGCAGACTTGAGCCGCGCGAGCTCAGCTTCCGTCGATTGCGGGTTGAACCCTACCGTCCGTTCCGAGTTGGAGCTGTCGCAATCCAGCATCACGGTTTCCCCTTGATGTGCAACGAAGCGCTTGGCCAGCTTGAGGCGGAAAGGTGCCAGGTCCGGCGGCACGGCAATACCTCGTGAAATCCGCACCGCGCGCACGACCAAGGTACGCGCCTCGTCCTTGAACAGCGATTCAGACAACGTCTGTTGATGCTCAAAGGGCTGACCGACCAACCCAACGAAGCCCAGCGCCTGCGGTACGAGGTATTGCTCAAGGCGCTCGCCCTCAAGCGGTTGCACAGCGTCGAGCATGCGCATACCAAGCCGGTCGCAGTACTCGATCGCACGATGGCTATGGACGATCTTCAGCGCACGCAAAAAGGCAGCAGAGAACTCCTCGAACACGGGATAGTCAGTCAGTTCGTAGCTGAGTGCAGCCGGATCAAGCACGATAGCCGCGGTCTGCGCCGCGTTGCGAAAGACCAGACGAGTCCCTTCCTGCTGTCGCATCTCCATGCCGCTGGCGCTGGCAGCTACGTCCACCTGCTGCAGCTTGGTGGACACATAGTCGGGAAAGCCGGCCTCGCCCAAGGCCTGTTGCAGCGCCGGCAGAAAGGGCTCTACGCTCGGCACCGGATTGAAGCGCATTTGCGCGAGCGTGAAGCAAACCGGCGCTTTGCCTAGTCGTGTCCCCGTCATTTCCACCCCTTCCGCACAGTTGCGCACTTTACACCTCACTTGACATAGAGACAACGGGATTCCGTTGGAGTTCCAAGCGGGCTCCCCGCCGCCCTTCTGGCGCGAATAGCCGATGGCCGGGCGCTTGCTGGGCGCGTTCCTGTGGCTGCTGGCCCGCTTGCCGCTGCGCTGGCTGCAGGCGATCGGGGGCCAACTGGGCCGCTACTGGTACGCCCGCAGTGCCTTTGAGACCCGCATCGCCCGGCGCAATCTCGAGCTGTGCCTTCAAACTAGGGCCGAGGCGGGCGGCGCTGGGCCTTGCCTTGCGCGATGAGTGCGGGTGGTTGCACACTCAGGACGAGATCGGAGGTTTGAATATGTGGCAAGACCCCATCGTTGCTGAGACACGTGCACTGAGAGAACAGTACGCAAATCAATTCGGCCATGACGCCGATGCAATCTTTCAGGATATCCTGCGCAGGCAAAGCGCCTCATGGAAGAGGTTGCTCACCTTTTCAGCACGAAAACCCGTTCTAGTGCAAGAGGCGGTGGCGCAGTATCAGTGGACTTATCGGCGGTTTGCGATGGGGCCGGAGGGGGTGGTGGGGAGGTATCACGGGTTGAGGGGCTGAGGGAAGCGCTAGTGCTTAGGCCAGCCCACGCCGGCCTCTGCGCCTTGCGTGATGAGCGGAGTCATTGCACACTCGGTTCGGTTGGACCTCGGAACGAAAACAATGAGTCATGCCGACTGAACAATTTTATTCCCGCGATAACCACGTAATTCTGCACCATCGCCCCGCAACATATATTCAAATCAACTATATGGTCATTTTAACGTCAGCTAGCAGCATTTGTCTCCAAAAGCACCGGGACAGACCGATTTAAGGACCGGGAAAGCGAAATTCAGGAGACTTTCAAGGGCTACCCAGGCCTTGAGACCAAGGAACAGCACCTGCCGGGCCAGGGCTGCTTCGTCCAGATCCCTGCTGAAGTTGTCGGCGGTCAGGTCGGCCTTCAGGATCTTCGAAAGGCGCGCTTCCTTGACCGCTTCGTTGAAGCGCAGGTAGGCGCCGCGGTCGGTTGCCTTGCGGCCGCGGCTGAGTTCGCCCTGATCTTGCGCATCGATTTTGTCAGCCCGCCGCTTGGCGTCGGCCTCGATTTGATCAATCCGTGGCGCTTCGATGTGTCCCGGTTCCATCCGCCTCCGCACCAGCAGCACGACCAACGTGGTGTGACACTTATTCGAAACTGCTGAAGTGGATGCCAACCCACGTTTCCACAGTGGTGGCGTATCCGGTCGCGGACGTACCCCCAATGACAAGCAGCCGCCCGGGAACGGCAACGCTTCGGTGCAACAGACGGCCCTGGTTCAAGCTGGGAAGCGGCTGCCAAACTGTGTCCCCGGGGTTCAAGATCCAGGCCAATGTGTAGCTTTCGCCAGCCCCAGTCAGCAGGTGTCTACCATCGGAGAGCTGCGCGACCTGCAAGAGCTCACCTAGCGGTGAAGGGCCCACGCCGATGCTCCAGATTCCCGTGGACGCATCGCGAACCTCATGGGACTCGATATATTGGCCTCCGCTGAATCCCCCAACCGCCATCACTCGGCCGTCCCGCAACAAGAAAGCTGCGAAGAAATCTCGGCCGATATTCATTGAAGGCTGCACCAGCCACTGCCCAGTGACAGAGTTGTAGCGCTCGACACTCGCGAGTACAGACGCTCCCGTATTTCCACCTAGGATGAGTGCATCACCGTCGGGCAGAGGTATCAAAATTGGGCGCTGTCGCCTTTGGGCCGATTGGCTGGCGGTTAGTGTCCATACGCTCGAACCAGGCAACAATATCTCAGATGGAGCGGTCTCAATGTCCTGATCGAAGCCACCTGCTACAAGGACAGCGCCGCTGGCAAGCAAAACGGCAGAATGGTCTCTGCGCGCTCTTTGGAGCGAACCGAAGGGTTGCCATTCATTCGTGGATGGAACAAATACCTCGACGCTCGCCAGAGGCTGTGCATCCAGGTCGCGTCCACCGATCGCAAGCACACGACCATCGGGCAAACCGATCATCACATGACCGCGGCGAGGAGCGGACATGCTGCCGACGGCCGCCCAAACGCCTTTACTGTAGCGTGCCGCTGATGCGGTCGGGATGCCTTGGGAGTTCCTCCCTCCCGCTATTAAGGCATCACCACCCGCAAGACTTACTGCAGCGAACTCGGTACGCTCGGCCACGAGCACCTTCTCTTGAGTCCAAGCTTCTGAGGCCGATGCGACGGGAAATAAGGCATTTGAGAACATCAAAACAAGCCAAAATAGGGCGCGCATGCGACTGGAAACGTACAAAGAACGCTGCATACATGGTTCCTCACGTCTGTTGAAGAAGCTGAATCTCGCTTTAGAGTCTTGCCAACCAATTCGCATGGAACTGCTTCGGTCGAACTTGTGTATATCCGCTCCGGGGCAGGCGGCGTGCCGCAACTCTGCGCTCCGGCACACTGCTTTGTCCAGCTAAAGAGCTAAACGAGCGAAAGGAAAGGCGAACGAGCGACCAGTTCATCATGCTCGGGCCGGGCCGCACGCGCATGGGCAAGGCTGCAACCACGGAGATGGTCAGAAGCGGCGAGCAATGACTTACGGCTTTCCACGGCGAGGACCCGATCTTCGATCCCCGCGCCACAGAGTTACCGGAAGTTGGGCGTGGAGCGAGGAAAGAGGCGCCGAACGAGCGCGATAGGGCTGCCCTTGACACCAGGACCGCAGCGCCGGCCGAGGATCCCAGCACTACCGCGATGGTGGCAATCGAGGCGGCGGTGTGGGAAGCCTGGAAGGCGCGGGACGAAATACTTGACGAGCTCACGCCGAAGGACCTTGCTTTCGTGGACATCTTCGGCAACGTCACGTCCGGCAAGAAGGAGACTATTCAGTTCTGGACCGAGCATCAGTGCGACGTACGTACCGCTCGCGTAGCCGACGGTATAGGTACAGCCTTGTCGGCGACCGTTGGCATCCTGACGTTCACGGGGATACTCGAAGGAACATGCGCCGATCGGGTACAACGGCCTACAAGGGCCTCTCCGACCGATGCCAGCCGCTCGCGCATGATGGTGATCATGCCGTCCTGCACCAGTCAGGCCTTGATGCGTTCGGCCTGCTGCGCCTCGGTCATCTTCGGGTGGGATAATGGCGGAGCGGGCAACGACTCGACCAACCAGCAAGCCTTGCCTGATGAATGGCGTAGTTGCAGACTCGGGGCGGCTTGGGACCAGCAAAGTGCAGCCCGCAGATCGACTTCATCCGCTGTGTGATATGCGGCAATCTTCGGTGTTGAAACGCGGATCATTGCCGTCCATTTGGCTCTTGGCTTGCGTTACCGGAGGTCGCCGTTGAGTCCAACCATTTTTCGCGAAGCTGGTTACCGCTTCTACTTCTTCTCCCGTGAGGAACTCCGGATGCACGTTCATGTGCACGGCCAGGACGGGGAGGCGAAGTTCTGCATTGAGCCCCGGATCGAATTGGCGCAGACTTTCGGCTTGAACGAGCGCCAAGTCCGGGTTGCTCTGGCACTGATCGAGGCACACGCTGATGAAATCCGCCGCGCTTGGCAGCAGCATTTCGGGTCCTGAGGTCACCAACGTCTCGCAGCATGGCTTCTGGCTGCTGCTGGGTCGAGAGGAACTTTTTTTGCCCTTCGACGCTTTCCCGTGGTTT
>JBGTIE010000248.1:0-1976 GCA_041745855.1 Lysobacterales bacterium
CGATGTCGCGATGGGAACCAAGGTCGACTTCGGCCTGCAATAGCGCGAGCATCGGCGTGTCGCCGCTGCCGGCGGTAAGCAACAGCAGCGTGCTCGCCTGTGGCGACGGCGCGAAGCCGCCCTGCGCCTGGCGCTGCCGCACGATCTGCCCCACTTGCAGCCGCTGCGCCGCCTTCGACACGATCCCGTCCGGCTTGACCTTGATCGTCAGCCGCAGCAGCCCGTCGACGTGCGGCGCCCGCGAGAAGCTGAAGCAGCGGCCATGTCTGACCCCGTCGATTTCCAGTTCCAGCAGCACATGCTGACCGGGCTTGAAGCCCCTGAAGTGCCCATTCGGGCGCAGCCAGAGGCTAGTGACACCAGACGTCTCCGCCGCCACCCGCACCACCCGCGCCCGACATTCGGACATCGACCAGAGCGGATTGATCGGCGCCAGCAGCCGATCCCAGCTGCACGCATCATTCAGCGGCGCCAACAATCGGTGCCCCAGAAGGCGCCGGTGCAAGGGGGGGCTGGTGCGTATCGCGGCGGAGCTGGTCATGCCTGCCCTTTCCGTATTGAGTGAACACATGTTCACTCAAATGGATTGGAGTATCTACTCGAAAAGCAGGGGTGAGGGCTGAGGGCTGAGGGATCAGCGGAGCAGGGCCCCGGGCACAGGGCCCAAGGCCCAGAAGAGCTGCGGCCTTGCGCGTAGGATGTCGGTGAGCTCCGCGAACCGCATCAAAACGGTGTGCACCGAAGTCTTTGCTTTTCTGACCCCTCAGCCCTCAGCCCTCAGCCCTGCTCTTCCGGTCACCCTCAGCCCTCAGCCCTGCTCTTCCGGTAAGCCCTCAGCCCTCAGCCCTGGTCCTATACTCGACCAACCATTACCCCCGCGCTCGGAGCACCCATTGGCTGCAAGCCACTCAGATCCGCATCTGGACGGCGAACCCACGGCCAGTCGCGGCGAGCGCAAGGAGCGGACGCGGCAGCGGTTGATCGACAGTGCGCTGGCCTTGATCGGTCGCGGGCGCAGTTTCAGTTCACTGAGTCTGCGTGAGATCACGCGTGAAGCGGGGGTCGTGCCAGCGGCCTACTACCGGCATTTTCGCGATCTGGACGAGTTGGGGCTGGCGCTGGTGGAGATGGGTGGGGTGACGCTACGCCGACTGTTGCGGGAAGCGCGCCGGGACGGCATTCCGCCGACCGACATGCTGCGTGGCTCGGTGCTGATCTACAAGCGCTTCGTCGAGGATCGCGCGTTGGTGTTTCGCTTCATCGCCGGTGAGCGCGGCGGTGGCTCGAAGGCGCTGCGCGCCGCGATCCGCACCGAGGAAGGTCACTTCGCCTCCGAAATGGCGCAGGACCTGCGCGTCCTCGGCGTGCTCCCAGACTTGTCCAGCACCAGTCTGCAGATGATCTGCGGACTGGTGGTCACGACGATGCTCAACGCCGCCTCCGACATTCTGGACCTGCCCGCCGCGCAGCGTCGGCAGGAGCAGGAACTGGTCGAGAACTTCGTCCGCCAGTTGCGGGTGATCTTTCTGGGCGCGCGCAATTGGCGGGAGCCAGCTTGAACGATCCCTTGCCACGGCTGGCCGGCTTCGAACCCTACCCTTTCGAACACAACCAGATTGGGCATCCGGTGTACGCCGGTGGTCACCCGGACGATCCTGCCTTGCTGCTGATGTGCGAGCTGGCCGGTTTCGCGCCAGGCCTGCTGGCGATGGCCGAGCGCCTGATTCAGGCCGGCTATCAGGTTCATCTGCCCTGGCTGTTCGGGCCCTTCGGTCAGCGCGCGCCACTACGCAATGCGCTGCGTCTGTGCATTTCGCGGGAGTTCGGTCGCCTGCGTGGCGGCGTGTCGGCGCCGATCACGGATTGGCTACGCGCGTTGGCTGCGCACATCAGCAGCACGCGAGG
Organism: Lysobacterales bacterium; assembly: GCA_041745855.1. Taxonomy (GTDB): domain Bacteria; phylum Pseudomonadota; class Gammaproteobacteria; order Xanthomonadales; family SZUA-5; genus JAWLAT01. Next base: position 1,906 of record JBGTIE010000248.1, read on the forward strand.
CGACCGGCCGGTGGGAGCGATCGGCATGTGCCTGACCGGAGCCTTCGCGATCCCGCTGATCATCGAACCGG
>JBGTIE010000249.1:0-1691 GCA_041745855.1 Lysobacterales bacterium
TCGCGCCGCACCCGCACCCGCAGCCGCTCGCCGCCTTCGCGCAACTCGGCGACAAACTCGCCATCGACGTGCAGCCGCAGAAGGCGGTTCAGCGTGCCTGGATCGAGCCCAGCCCGCCGCACCGCCTCGCGATCCAGCTCCAGCACCAACTCGGCCCGGCCAGGCACATCGTCGTCGGCCAGATCCTTGACGCCGGGAATTTCCGCCACCTTGGCGAGCAAGGCATCGGTGGCGGCGCGCAACTCGTTGTAGTCCTCGCTGCGCACCTTGACCGCGATCGGCTTGCCGGCCGGCGGGCCGCCGGCGACGATCAGGAAGGACAGCCGGCCGATGCTGGGCAGCGACTCGATCGTCTCGCGCATGTCCTCGACGACCACGTCGGTGGTGCGCATCTCGCCCCGCCGCGGTGCCAGCGAGACAGTGATCTGGCCATAGCTGTCGCCGTACAGCGGCTCGATATCGGTGAACTTCAGGCCGGCCACACTGATGACCGAACGGGCATCCTCGGGCTCCAGTTGCTCTCGCACCACCGCCGCGACCCGTTCGGTCTCGGTCAGGGTCTGATTGATGCTGCTATCCGGCGGCATGTCGACGTTGACGTAGAACAGCCGGATCGGATCGAAGGCGAAGAACTGATACTTGACCAGCGGCCAAGCCAGCGCGGCTGCCGCCAGCGCGAAGATCAGTGCGACCAGAGCCAGGGTCTGACCGCTGCGCCGTAGCGCGTAGATCAGCGCGGTCGTGTAGCGCAGTCGCAAGCCGTGCGAAAAGCGCCAGCGCCAGGCCCGCAGACTGGCCTGCCAGCCCGTTGCCGGTGGCTTCCGGCGACTGCGATCACGCAGGCTGACCACGTGCGAGGGCAGGATCCAGAAGGCCTCGACCAGACTGATCAGCAGGCCCACGGTGACCACCAGCGGGATCACGAACATGAACTTGCCGACGATGCCGGGCAGCAGCATCAGCGGCAGGAAGGCGCTCATCGTGGTTGCCACGCTCGCCAGCACCGGCGCGGCAACACTGCCCATCGCCGCCAGCGCAGCCTGGAGCGGTACGGTGCCGCGTTCGATCCGGTAGTAGATGTCCTCGACCACGACCACCGCATCGTCCACCAGCATGCCGAGCACGATCACCACGCCGAGCAGCACCGAGGTGTTGAGCGTGTTGCCGGTTGCATCAAGCACCAGAAAGGTGCCGGCGATCGAGAACACCACGCCGGCGGCAACCAGCGCGGCGATGCCGGTGCCGAGGAACAGCCAGCACACCGCGAACACCAGCAGCAGGCCGATGACCGCGTTGGTCTGCATCACCGTGATTGCATCGCGGGTCGGGATGGTCTGGTCGTCGGCCAGCACCAACTCCAGGCCACTGCTGGCCAGTACCGTATTGCGCTGCTCCAGATAGGCGCCGATGCGCTCAACCAGTTGCAGCGTGTTGACCTTGGATTTCTTGGTGATCGAAAGGAGGATCGCCGGTTCGCCTTCGAACAGCACCTTTTCGCTGGCGCGGGCGCGACCCCAGCCGACGTCTGCGACCTGTTCGATCGGCGTCTGCTGCGCCGGGGCGCTGCGCGGGACCAGATTCAGGCCGGCCAGATAGGCAGGGTCGGGCGACTGGCCGGGTGCGCGCACCAGCCATTCGCCGCTGGCCAGTTCGATCCGGCCGGCGAACACATCGCGATACCAGCCGCCGAC
>JBGTIE010000250.1:0-3500 GCA_041745855.1 Lysobacterales bacterium
TGCGCGGTATCGGGCCGGGCCAGGTGCGGCGCGAAGCGGTGCCGGGGCAGACTTGACTCAAGGCAATCGAAACGCCTCGTCGTCACTCCTGAACTCACCTCTCCCGGGCCTCGATCAGCATGCGCAACGAACTACGCCCCGTTCTAGCGGCCCGATTGATGCTCACCCTGACGACCTTGGTCTACGTGATCGCGCTGCCATGGCTGGAGCTCGGTGACACCCATGTGTGGAACCCGGAATGGCCACCTCATGCCCGCCTGCACGAGGTCTGGCAACTCGCCACCAATGGCATGATCGGTCTGTATGCGCTGTGGTGCCTCTGGGGCCGCGGCGATCTGCTGTTGCCGGCCTTGCTGAACGGCTTTGTGATGGGCGGATTTTTGCTCGCCTACCTGCTACGTAATGAGTACGGCGGATCGATGAGCCTGTTTCAGGGCGGCAGCGAGACGCTGCTGCTGGGCATCAACCTTGGCCTGTTTGGAGCTTCGCTGGTGCTGGGTCTCAGCCTTGCGGCCCTGATGTGGGAGGGATGGCGCCGCCGCCGACGATTCAGCAAGTGAAGCGCCCTGCGCAGCACCCAACCGGCCAGATCTGATGGCGATGCAATCAAACGTCGCCGTCGTGCGTCCTTGAGCATCATTGGCCGCCGTCCCGGACCGCAGGAATCCCACATGACGCCGCACCGCGCAAATCAACAGCAGACCCGAGGAAACTCCCGGTGATCGCCCTCAAGGACGCCGACTACCAGCGCGCGTATCGCTACGCCACCGCCCTGTGTGGCGACCGCGACCTGGCCTTCGATCTGGTGCATACCGCGGTGGCCAACTGGCTGCAGGCCTCGCCGCGCGGGGTGGACGATCCCTTGAGCTACTTCCTGCGCATCGTGCGCAACTGCTTTATTGCCGATGTGCGCCGTGCGTCGCTGCTGCGCTGGAGTCCGCTGGAAGATGCCGACGGCGTGATCGCAACGGATCTGGCGCCGCTGGAGGAAACCTGGCTACAACGCGATCAACTGGAGCGCATCTGGTCGACACTGGGTGCTGCAGAACGCGAGGTCCTTTTCCTGTGGGCGGTAGAGGGCTACACCATCGACGAAATCAGCCGCCAGACCGGCACAGCACGTGGCACCCTGCTGACCCGGCTGCATCGCATGCGTAAACGCTTCGCCCCGGATGGCGCCGCGAACGCCGTTGGAGAAAAATCATGAGAAATTCCAGGGAAAAGATCCCCCTCAAGCAGGGCATCGCCGAGTTGTTCTCGGAACAGTCGCTGGATGCCGCGCAGTTGCGTCAGCTTCGTGCCGCAGCCGATCAAGGCCTGCCGCAACGACCGGACCGACGCCGCTGGCTGGGCGCTGCGGCGGTGCTGGTGGCTGGCGCGGGCGTTGGCATCTGGGCAACCCGCCGCAGTTCAGGCGAGCAGAACCTGATGGCGATGGCCGAGGAAATTGCCTACAACCACTTATCGTATCGCACCGTCGACGTTGCCGGATCCAGCATCGCCGAACTTCGCCCCGCCTTCGCCTCGCTTGGCTTTTCCCTGCTCGATGCGCCAGCCGATCCGGTGTTGGAGGGTGCAGAGCTTGTCGGCGGGCGTTTTTGCTCGGTGGCTTCGGTGCCTGCGGTACAACTGCGCTATCGCAGCGCCGATGGTGACGTCACCTTGTGCCAGGCGCGTTTCGATCCGGTGCGACATCGTGAGGCACCCGACATGGCCGTAACAGCAGCGCCAGCGACGGTGCACGCGCGTGGCATGCGGGTAAGTCTTTGCCATACGCAGGGCGTATTTGTGGCGGTCGCGGCTGCTTGAGTCCGGAGTGCATCGTGCGGTCACGCGCCTGCCCCTTGAGCGAAAGCATGCCACTGTCTTCTGCGTCCGCTAATCCGTTGAGTCGCCACCAGCCAATCCCCCACCAACCTGGAGAACCCCGCATGTTGTCTACCTTTTTTCGATCCATTCTTCTGCTTGCCCTCGCCTTGCCGACTGCCCAGGCTTCCGAGCGCTTCGAGGCGTTCTCCAGCGAACGTCTGGACAGCCTCCAGGCCTCAGGTGAAACGGTGCTGGTGGATGTCTTCGCAACCTGGTGCCCGACCTGCAAGCGTCAGGGCGCAATCCTCGACGAACTGATGGCAGCGCCGGAGTTTGCCGATATCGCCGGCCTCAAACTGGACTGGGATGCCGATCGCAGCATTGCACGCGAACTGGGCGCGCCGCGCCAGAGCACCCTGATCCTGTTTCGTGGCGGCAAGCGCATTGGCCTGTCGGTGGCGGAAACCGATCCGCAGCGGCTGCGAGCGTTCCTCGCAAGCTCTACAGACTGATCAGCCAAGCGACCTGCGCGCATGGAATTGAGCTTGACGACACTGGGCCTGGCATTCCTGGCCGGCCTGGTCACCACACTCTCGCCCTGTGTATTGCCGATCCTGCCGATGATTGCTTCGGCCGCGACCGGTCGCTCTGCGCTTGGCCTGGTCGCGCTGGCGGCAGGTCTGGCAACGGCCTTCACCGTGGTGGGTGTGGCGCTAGCCTCGGGCGGCCATCTGCTCGGCATCGGGGAAGACACCCTGCGCACCTCGGCGGGCTTGCTGATGCTGTTGCTGGGCGTGGTGCTGCTCAGTTCGCACCTGCAGGATCGCTTCTCGAGACTCGCGACCCGCCTGGGCAACCGCGGTTACGGTGCGCTGCAGCATGTACGCAGCGATCATCCGGCCGCGCAGTTCGCCGTCGGCGGTTTGATGGGCGTGGCATGGACGCCTTGCGTCGGCCCGACCCTTGGCGCTGCCATCGCGCTGGCCGCCAGCGGTGAAGGCATCGCCAGCGCCACCGTCGTCATGCTTTGTTTCAGCATCGCTGCCGTGGTGCCACTGACCGCCGCCGGACTGCTCTCGCGCGGCGCCTTCATGCGCAATCGTGAACGCCTCGCGCAGGCCGGGCGCTGGGGCCGCATCGCCATGGGCGTCTCGCTACTGCTGATCGGTGCGCTGGTTCTGAGTGGCTACGACAAGGTGCTGGAGACATGGCTACTGGAGCTCGCACCGGAGTGGCTGACTGAACTGACCACGCGCTTCTGAGCAATAAACGTGCTGCAGACCAGCGGCCTGCATAGGTGCCGCACTATTGCGAAACGCTTACCGGAAGGGGTGAATACCCTGCGATAGCTGGTCGCGCATCACCGCGCGGGCGCGGTGCAGCCGCGATTTGGTCGCCGCAAGTTCCAGCCCGAGTGTTTCCGAGGTCTCGTTGAGCGTCAGCCCATCGACGTCGCGCATCAGCAGGATCACCCGGTAGTGCGGCGGCAGCACCGCCATCGCGCGGCTGATGTCCATGCGCAGCTCCAGCGGTTCGGGCGTCATCACCGGCAATTTGTCGTATTCCGATGCTGCATCTAGCTTCGCGTGTGACATGCCGCCTCCCGTTTCACGCCGCACGCTAAAGCTGAATCACCCAGCGTTCTGTGTGTCAGCGCACCGAGCGTGCAAACAAATGAACGTTCAATCATA
>JBGTIE010000251.1:0-11546 GCA_041745855.1 Lysobacterales bacterium
CTGACCAGCGACGCGCTGTTCGAGCAGGAGGATCTGCCGGCGCGCATCGCCGTGGTGGGTCTGGGCGCAATCGGTGTGGAGATCGCGCAGGCGCTGTCCCGACTCGGCGTCGACATCATTGGCTTCGACGGCGCGCGAACGATTGCGGGTGTGAGCGATCCGGCGGTGAATGCCGTCGCCACCGATCTGTTGGCACGCGAGTTCCCGCTGCATCTGGGCAGCAACGTCGAGCTGTCCGAGAGCGGCGAAGGGGTGAGAGTACGCGCCGGCGATGTCGAAGCCACGGTGGACAAGGTGATCGTCGCGATCGGACGCCGCCCGAACATTGATGACATCGGACTGGAATCACTGGGCATCGATCTCGACGAACGCGGCCTGCCACCGGTCAATCCGGTGACCCAGCAGATCGGTGAGCTGCCGGTGTATCTGGTCGGTGATGCCAACGGCCACATTCCGCTGCAACACGAGGCCTCCGATGAGGGCTACATCGCCGGGCTCAATGCCAGCAGCCCGGACCCGACCTGCATCGAGCGTCGTACGCCGCTGGCTATCGTGTTCGCCGATCCCAACATCGCGGCGGTGGGCAAGCGCTTCGACGAGCTCGATGGCATCGACTTTATCGCAGGCAAGGTGGACTTCAGCCGTCAGGGTCGCGCCCGTGCTGCCCAGCGCAACCGGGGCCTGCTGCGCATCTACACCCAGCGCAACGACGGCCGCTTGCTCGGTGCCGAAATGTGCGCGCCCGCCGGCGAGCACCTGGCACATTTGCTGGCGTTGGCGGTCCAGCGCGGACTGACAGTGCACGAGTTGTTGCGCCTGCCCTTCTACCATCCCGTGCTTGAGGAGGGCGTTCGCACCGCACTGCGCGATCTGGCCAGGCAAGTGACCTCGCGCGCCGGTTCGGGCCTTGCGAGCTGCGAGGCGCTGGGCGTTGCGGCGTTGGACTAAGTTTCGACCTCCGGCGGCCTCGACGGAGGGGCTTTTGCTGACCCCTCAGCCCTCAGCCCTCAGCCCTGGTTTGCAAGAGAGCGCGCTGCCATCGATCGACTCCTGGGCTGTTTCGTCGGCTCAGGTGGCGTCTTGTCGAGCGTCCGTTGGCCACGATCCTCGGCGGGGTTTACACCGACAGCGGGGGATTTGCCCCGAATCGAGGAGAATCAACATGCGCAACAGTCCTGGACTCAGTGTCCTCGCGGCGGTAACCGTACTGCTGCTCAGCATTCGCGCTGCGCCGGCCGAGGCCGTCCCTCCGCAGCTCGATCATGTGATTGGAGGTGGTTACGCGGCCTTCCAGAGCGGCGGCGTGTCCGGGGAGAATTCCTACTGGGTGTTTGCGCGAGAGCGGCCCAACGGTCAACCGACCGGGGAGTGGTACGCCGATGTGGTGATCGAGTTCCCCGACTTCACCTGGGTGTTCAAGGCACTCTACTCGGTCGAGTGCCTTGAAGTGGACCACGTCAACAACACCGCCTGGATCGAGGGGACCGTGATCGACAGCCCCGATCCGGCCAATATCGGCGTACGAGCGTTCCTGTGGATCCGGGACGGGGACGACGTAGCCGGCGTGCCCGACCAGCATGCGATCACGCCGATTCCGGCAGGCAGCAGCTTCGACTGCCACGATCGGCCGGCTCCGGACTTCATGGAGTCGATCAGCAGCGGCAACTACATGATCCGGCAACGGCGTCACTAGCCAAATCCGGACTAGAAGCCAGCTTGCCCCTGTGCGCGTGCGCACCCGCGGGCGCGCGCAGGGGCAGTTTCCCAGACACGCGCGTCAGATCGTGAATTCGCCATGCCTTCAAGCGCGCCCGTCGCCGAGCTGATGCGTTGATTCGAGTTCGGTAGTCAGCCCAGGCGCAGGCGCAACTCGTCGGCATAGCGCCGACTCATCATCAGCGGCTTCGCCAGGCCTTCGACGAAGACCCGGTAGCGCCGATTGAACCAGCGGTCGACCCGTCGCACGCTGTGTATGTTGACGATAGCCGAGCGATGGATACGGACGAAGGACTGACTCGGCAATCGCGCTTCCCAGTGCTTCAGCGGCTTGAGCAGTTCATGCGTCCGGCCATCGTCGGTCTGGACGCGGGTGTAGTCGCCGTCGGCGACCACCGCAAGGATGCTGCGTACCGGAACGAACAGCGCGCCGTCCTCGCCCAGCGGCAGGAACAGATGGTCGCCGTAGTTCAAAGACTGAACCGGGTTGCATTCGACCACCGTCTCTACCGTCGGCGGCACGACGCGTGCAACGGCGGCCCGCAGCCGCTCGGGCTGCACCGGCTTGAGCAGGTAGTCCACCACCCCGACCTCGAATCCGCGCAGTGCGTAAGCCTCGTAGGCAGATACGATGATTGCCTGCATGCCGCTGGGTGCGGCGGCCAGCAGGTCCAGGCCCGACCCGCCGTCGAGTTGCACGTCCATGAACGCCAGTTGCGGTCGCAGATCACCTAGCAGAGCTTGCGCCGCCTCGAAGGTCGCAGCCTCTCCGACCAGCTCGATCATCGGCAGATCTTCCAGTTGCCGCTTCAACTCCGTGCGAGTCAGTCGTTCATCCTCGATCAGCACGGTCCGGATGGGGAGTGGCGGCATGGCGTCTTCCTTGATGCTGGAACTCAGGCGACTTCGAGTTTCAGTCGCGCCACGACTTCGTCTCCCGACGGTCCGACGTCGAAGTGGTAGCGGCTGTGGATCTGTGCGGCGAGCCGAGCGCGCAGATTGGTGAGCCCGAGCCCCGACCGGTCCAGGCGCGCCCCGCATTCCTCATCGGCGGCTATCCAACGGCCCCTGTTGCGAATCTCCAGCACGCAGTTTCCGCCATGGCGCCGCGCGCTCACCGCAATCGTGGTCGGACCGTTACGACAGGTATGCATGCCATATTTGACGGCGTTTTCGACCAGCGGCTGGAGCAGGAAGGTCGGCAGACGGACATCAGCCAAGGCGGGTTCGTGCTCGATCCGGTAGTCGATGCGATCTTCGAAGCGCACCTTCTGAATGGCCAGGTAACGACCCACCGCATCGAACTCGCGCGCGAGGGTGGAGCTGGCGTCGGCGCAATCGATCAGCGCGTGACGTAGAAATGCAGACAGGTCGGCGATCACCAGCTCCGCGCGAGTGGCGTCCTCCCTGACCAGCGCGCGCAGGGAGGCCAGCGCATTGAACAGGAAATGCGGATTGAGCTGGTGGCGCAGCATCAATGCGTGTGCATGTTCGGCTCGTGCCAGAGCGAGCCGTAATCGAGTGCGTTCCTGGCGCAGGTCCAACCCGCGGCAAATACCGACGTAGAGCGCGGTCCATGCCAGATAAAGCAATGATTCGTACAACAGACCCTCGGCGCTGGCGAGCCAATCGACTGCGCCGGGCGAGGCAAAGACCCAGCCACTGCGAGCGGCAAAGAGCGACGCCTGCAGTGACACCACGGTGGTGGCGACGGCGAGTCCGGCGGTAACGCCTATCTGAAGTGCCGGTGGCCAGGATTGGCGCTCCACCCGGCGCAGCAGCGCCGCCAGGACGCTGGTCAGCAGGATGCCCTTGCAGATCACCCACACCGCATCGGTCGCGGCCATCGGGAATACCGCACCCTTGATCGCGACGTACGCGGTCCAGCCAAGGATCTGCAACAACCAGAATGCCTGTGCACGCGAGAGGCGAGCGGGGTTCATCGGCACCTCCGGAGGCGGGCCCATGACGTCGATGCGGCAGTGTAGAACCTTTGTCGACCCCTGTCCGCCACAGGGGAGGGATAAGGGTGCGAGTCAAACTGTTGCAGTGATGAGGATCATTGGATGAAGTCGGGAGTCGGGAGTCGGGAGTCGGGAGTCGGGGTCGGAATCGGAATCGGAATCGGAATTTTGGCCACGAACGACTTGAGCTGTACCAGGCAGCCATCGAGTACGTCGCCTGAGCGCGTACTGCCTTACTCGACCAGATCGTGGCGATGCTGACGAAGCTAACTACAGCGTTCGCGTGGAGACGATTACAACGAACGCCGATTCCGACGCCGATACGGATTCCGACCCCGAGGGGAGCTCCGCACTCTTGAAAGGTACGCCGGGAACCTTCACAAACCATCTGTATGGATGGTGCTAGGATGGCAAATGGCTGGAAGAGCGTTATCCCGAATGAACACCTCGCTTCCCGAAAGCGAGAAGATCACGATCAACTTGGGTTTCGTGGATCTGGGGCAGATCGATCTGCTGGTCAAGGAAGGTTTTTATTCCAACCGCAGCGATCTGATCCGTACCGCTATCCGCCAGCAGTTGCTGCAGCACGCCGAGGTGCTCAAACTGACGGTCACCCGCAAGACGTTGACGCTCGGCCTGCAGCACTACAGTCGCAGTGAACTGGAGGCGGTGCGCGCCAAGGGCGAGCGCCTGCAGCTGCGGGTGTTGGGACTGGCCAGTATTGCCCACGATGTGAGCGTCGAACTGGCGCTTGCCACGATCGAATCCATTCTCGTGCTTGGCGCGCTCAACGCCAGTTCCGAGGTCAAGGCCGCTCTGGCCGATCGCATGCGCTGACACGCTTGACCTCACCCGCTCACGCCGTGAAGGAATATCCGTGAAACCCACCATGAAGCCCACCATCAAGCCAATGTTCCAGCCATTGCTGGCGCGCCTGCGCGGTCGGCCAAAGCTCGCCGCAATGTCCGGCCCGGTCGACGTCAAAGCCGTCATCGAACGCTCGCTGCGCGATGCCGGACTGCTGCCTTCCATCGAAACGACTGCGCGCACAGTCGATGAAACCGTCATCGATGCCGAGTTTCGGGTCCTGGAGGCGAATGAGCCCACCGCCAACGAGCCAACCGCGACGGCTGACGCGTCTGGTGCAGGCAGTTTCAGCGCCGGGCGCTTCGCCCTCGGCGGTGATTCACGCGCCTACAAGCTGTTCGTGCCGGCGGGTTTTGCCGGTCAGCAACTGCCATTGATCGTGATGCTGCATGGCTGTACCCAGAACCCGGACGATTTCGCCCGCGGCACGCGGATGAATGTGCTAGCTCAGCGGACCGGGGCGCTGGTGTTGTATCCGGCCCAGGCGCAGCGTTCGAACAATTCGCGCTGCTGGAACTGGTTCCAGCCTGGCGATCAGCGACGCGAGGGCGGCGAACCGGCGCTGCTGGCGGCGATGACGCGCCACATCATCGCCCGTCACTCGGTTGATCCGCGCCGGGTCCATGTCACCGGGCTGTCGGCCGGGGGCGCGATGGCCGCCATCCTCGGGCGCGAGTATCCGGACCTGTACGCGTCGATCGGTGTCCACTCGGGCTTGCCGCCGGGCGCTGCGCACGATATTCCTTCGGCTTTCGCGGCGATGAAGAAAGCCCCGGTCCAAAGTCGAGAAATACCGACGACACCGCTGATCGTCTTCCACGGAGACCGCGACCAGACGGTGGATCCGCGCAATGGCGAGAACCTGTTCGGTGCGGCGGGGCTAGGTGCGGGGGGCGCTCGTAGCAGAACCACCGGCGAGGCCGGGCGCGGTTACACCCGCAGCGTGATCACTGATCCGGCTGGCCGAGTGCGGGCCGAGCACTGGCTGGTACATGGCGCCGGCCATGCGTGGTCGGGCGGGAGTGGCGAAGGCCGCTATGCCGATCCGCTCGGTCCGGACGCCAGCAGCGAGATGCTGCGGTTCTTCCGCGAGCATCCGCTGCGCTGAGCCGGTCTCGCATGCAGCACGTGTGCGTTACAAAAGCAGGGCGATCAGGATGATGATCGGGATGGGAATGCCGAGAAACATCAGCAGGAGATAGCGCATGGTCGTACTCCTCGGTTGGATGGCGTGCACACGTGGGCAATGTCCGGGCTAGCAATCGCGTTGCCGCCCGCCGTAGGTAGCCGCCAGGCTGGCGACAAAGGCGCCGCCGAGCAGCGCGATGAACAGCCACAGTGACGCGTAGGCGGTGGCCTTGCGCGCCGCATCGGCCGCCTCCCTGGCCCTGGTTGCGGCGATTTCCCGGGCGCTTAGCAGGCGTCCATGCACTTCGGTGACGCGGGCTTCGGCCTGTTGCTGAGTCAAGCCGGTGCGGCGCGCGACCATCTGGCCGAGATGGCTCCGGTCCTCAGCCGACATCGATGCATCATCGGTGACTCGGGCCAGAATTCGGCCGGCTTCCCTGCTGTCATCCTCCGTCGCGCCCTGGGCCTGCGAACTCCCGAAGGCGCTATCGCCATTGCGCCGGAACGGCGAGTCCACGAAGTAGCCGGTGGAGCTCGCATCATCGTCGGTGATGGCGGATGTGGCACCGTCAGCCAGGCTGCTGGCAGCACCACCGACCACCGTCGCGCCGGCCTGCGCGCCGCCGGCAACAATCGCCGTAATGGTCGAGACCATAAAGCTCGCGGTGAGCAGCGTTGCCAACGCCCAGGTCAGGAAACCGTGGGCGGTGTCACGAAAGTAGGTTTCGTCAGGATCCACCGCGGTCCAGCGTATCCGCAGGCGACCGGCCAGATAGCCGCCGAGTGCCGATGCCAGCAGGGACGTCAGCGTCAGCCAGAGAATGCTCGAAAATCCAAGGGTGTCAGCGCCGATGCCACTATTGGCCCACGGCGAGACCTATGACATCCCCAGACCCACGCCGAGAATCATCAAACACAGCGAAAGCGCTGCGGCAGCCGCAGCGCCAGCCACGATGGCAGCCCACGACACCGCGCTGTCTTGCGTATGGGGCGTCGCCGACGTGCGCGATGCCGCGTGAGCGACCGGCTCGCGGCGGATGGGGTCGATAGCGGCGGCGTGATTCATGGCAAGTCCTTCATGCGACTGGCGGTCAGTCCGAGTGCATGAAACTAGGCTCGACCAGGGCGGGGGTCTGTGCGGTAGCGACCCGTTATCTGGCCACGCCCACGATCGATCACCCGCGCGTGCAACACTGCTTGCGGACGCGGATCGTGGTGCTCCGTACGGCAGGCATAGCCTGATTCGCCGCGCTGACCGACCCGAATTTCCGGCGTTTTCCGTTCAAGCAGGCGTCGGCACCCGCTTCGGCCGCATCACGACCAGCAAGGGCACCGACATCGACCACTTGATGGATGCGCTGCGCGGTCTGCGGACGATGTACCTGCTCCAGGCATGGTCCCTCGGATTGGTCGCGGTCATCCTGATTCTGCTGGTCCTGGTGCTGGTCCTGGTGCTGTTCCTGGGCTGAGTGTTGCTTGCTCTTGCTCCTGCTGATTTAGGCATGCAGGTCGCCCCGGCGCCGATGCGCTTGTTCGCGCATCAACACCGTCGACCTGAATGTCGCCGGCTCTTCCTGACCCTCAGCCCTCAGCCCTCAGCCCTGTGGTTGGGTCTCAGACCTTCGGTGGATCGGTCTCGCGGGTCGGGTGCCGGTGCTTGGCGATGGCAGCGATGAATGCTTCGTGGCCCGCCTTGGCATCGTCAACGTCGAACAGCAGCACGCCGGGGTCGGCATCACCGGAGGCGAGCTGTGGCTGGATGCCGGCACGGTCAAGCAAGGCGTTGGATGCACCCAGGGCGAGCAAGGTCTTGCCGTGGCGATACTGCTGCGCGACGAAATCGACCGCCTGGGCGTAGCGCAACAACGACTTGACGCCCTCCTCGCCGTCAGGCAGGACGACCGCATCGAACAACACCGGCGGCGAGTTCTCGAAACTGGCCACAGCCTCTACAGCCTTGTCGTCGGCGGTATCGATGGCGCCCAGGCGCGCAGCGACCACCACAACGACCGCGCCTGCATCCTGCAGGGCCGCCTGCGCGGCAAGCAGCGAGGCACCGTCCACGCCATGCGCTGCGAGCAAGGCCACCTTGCGTGTACGAATGCCGCCGTCGCCTGGCAGGGCCGTCAACGACAGCGCAGGCGAAACCTTGACCTCCGGCTTGTTCGGCGCCTTGAGCACGCGGGGCAGCGCGGCCGGTACCGGCATGCCCAGCCCGTCGGCCACTTCCTCGGCCAGCTGCGGCGACACATTCACCAGCGAGGCGAGCATGCGTTCGCGGATCGCCGGCACGGTGAGCTTGCTCAACTCGAAACGAAAGCCGCCGACGATGTGCGCCTGCTCGGCCTCGGTCTGGCTGTCGTAAAACAACGTGGCCTGGGTGTAGTGATCGGCGAACTTCTCCGGCTTGCCGCGCAGCTTTTCGCCCTCGATGGGCTGCGGAAATGACACGAAGCCCTTGGCGCCGGCCTGGAAGGGGCAACCGCCGCCGAGCGAGTTTGGCTCGTAGGCGACGCGGCCGCGGTGGATTGCCTGCCGATGGAGACCGTCGCGCTGGTTGTTCGATACCGGGGCGAGCGAGGCGTTGATCGGCAGCTCATGGAAGTTGGGGCCACCCAGGCGGCTCAACTGGGTGTCGATGTAGGAGTGGTGGCGGCCGGCCAGCAGCGGGTCGTTGCTGAAGTCGATGCCGGGCACCACGTGCGAGGTACAGAAGGCCACCTGCTCGGTTTCGGCGAAGAAATTGTCGGGGTTGCGGTTGAGCACCATGCGCCCTACCGGCCGCACCGGCACCAGCTCCTCCGGAATGATCTTGGTCGCGTCGAGCACATCGAAGCTGAAGGCCTCGGCCTGCGCCTCGCTGAACACCTGCAGGCCCAGTTCCCATTCCGGGTACTCGCCCGACTCGATCGCTTCCCACAGATCGCGGCGGTGGAAGTCGGCATCGGCACCGGCGATCTTCGCCGCCTCGTCCCAGACCAGCGAATGCGTGCCCAGCAGGGGTTTCCAGTGGAACTTGACGAAACTCGACTTGCCGTCGGCGGTGACCAGCCGGAAGGTATGCACGCCGAAGCCCTGCATCATCCGGAAGCTGCGCGGAATGGCGCGGTCGGACATCACCCACATCAGCATGTGGGTGCTCTCGGGCGAGAGTGAGACGAAGTCCCAAAAGGTGTCGTGCGCCGAGGCCGCCTGCGGCATCGCGTGGTGCGGCTCGGGTTTGACGGCGTGGACCAGGTCCGGGAACTTCATCGCGTCCTGGATGAAGAAGACCGGGATGTTGTTGCCGACCAGGTCCCAGATGCCCTGGTCGGTGTAGAACTTGACCGCGAAGCCGCGCACATCGCGCGCGGTGTCGACCGAGCCGCGTTCGCCGGCCACGGTGGAGAAGCGAACGAATACCGGCGTTACCTTGCCGGCCTCGGCAAAGGGCGCGGCGGAGGTCAGATCGGTGAGGGCTTCATAGGCTTCGAAGTAGCCGTGCGCCGCCGAGCCGCGCGCATGGACGACGCGTTCGGGAATGCGCTCGTGGTCGAAGTGGGTGATCTTTTCGCGCAGGATGAAATCTTCCAGCAAGCTCGGCCCGCGCAAGCCTGCCTTCAAGGAATTCTGGTTGTCGGCGATCGCCACCCCCTGGTTGGTGGTCAGGACCTGGCTGGAGCCATCGACCCGTACCTGCGCCAGTTGGCCGTCGATGGCATGACCGCCGGGTGACGCCGGTTCACCAGTCTTGGCTGAGACGTTGCTTTCGCTCAGCGTACTGGCCGATACGGCGGCGGACGCTGGTTCTGCGGTCCCACCGACCGGCGGATTCAAGGCGTTGTCGCGACCGAAGTCGAGCGCCTTGTGCTCGCTGCGCGGCATCGACGCCGCCAGCGCCTGGATGCCGCTGGTCTGTGCCAATACCGGATCGGACTTCGCCGGCGTTTTTCCATTGGCGCCACGGCCACCGCGCACGGCAGTCGTGGGGCTGGGCTCGCCCGTGGTCTTGGTGGGGGTGGCCGGTGACGAGGCTTTCTTCATGGTGACGTTCCGAATGAGGGTGAACGAGAGTTTGCCGGTGCCTGTCCCAAGCGCTAATGCCAAGCGCTAATGGGAGCGCACGTACTGGCGCCAGCGCCCGGGTTTCTGACCGAGTCGGTCGGCGACGGCAGCGAGCACTTCCCGGTTCCAGCCCATGCCGATATGGCTGCCACCGACTTCGATGTCATGGACGAGGCTGGAGTGTTTGTGGTGGCAGCAGGTCTGCCACGCAACGACGCCATCCGAGCGGCTGTAGATCGAGGTGGTGCGTAGCGGTGGCGGCGTCCGCAGGCGCCGTCCCAGTACCGGATCCATCACCGACGAGCCGCCGCTAAGGAAGCGGTAGAGCCAGCCCACATTGGTGTGGTCGGCCTGCGCGTTGAAGGGCGTACCGATCGTGATCACCTGGCGGATGTCCGCTGCCATCAACTTGCCGATCTCGCGCGCGTAGAAGCCGCCCAGACTCCAGCCGATCAGGGTGGCCGGTTGGGTATGGCCGGCGAGCAGATCGACGATCTGCGACTTCAATGCCTGCAACCAGTCGTCCAGGTCACCTCGCGGGCCGGTGTTGAAGCCCTGGCCCCAGTCGAAGGCGTCGTAGCCGAGCGCGCGACAGTACGCGCGCAGGGTCGCGACGGATTTGCCGTCCGCGCCCAGGCCCGGGAAGATCACGACCGGATGCCCGTCTCCGGGCTTTTCCTTGTCGAAGCCTCCGAGCTTGTGGCGCGCGAACTCGGTAGCAGCGCGGAAGGGTTCGGCACAGAACAACGCGAGCGAGGGACGGTGAATCGTCGATGCGGTCAGGTTGTCCATGCCGATTCCTTTCAGGCGCAACGGTCAGGCCGTGCCACCGACACGATTCCACCCATCACGTGCGGCAGGTCTGGCGCTGTCCCACTGCAACGTGGAGTTGCCACTGCGCTCATTCCATTGGCGCGACATCTCGGGCTCGACTTCGTCGAAGCTGCGGCCCGGGTGCCGACTGGCTGCGTCGACACCAACCCCGTAGGCCGGGCCATAGTCGTCGTAACTTGCACCGTGCTCGACATACGGCCGGTCGCCGTAGTTGTCACGCCAGTACGCATCTTCCCGGGTCGGGTCGATCGCTTCGGCGACACCCTTGCCGGCCAGCCCGCCGGCAACCGCACCGACGGCTGCGCCGACTAGTGTTCCGATCGGTCCGGCGACGGTGCCGACAGCCGCTCCGGCCGCCACTGCGCCTGATGCGGCGCCGACGCCAGTTCCGACCGGGTGAAAGCCGGGCGCGCCTGTCAGGGGATCACGATTGGCGCTGCCGTCACCGTTGTGCTTGTTACGTGTGTGGTTGTTGTTCATGGTGATTCCTTGTGCTGGGGGTTGGACCGACGTTCGGTGCGTCTAGCGCACCGCGCCGCGTCGGGCGAGGTTGACGATCGCCAGCAGGATCGCTGCGCCACCGAAGGAGACCAGCAGGGCTGGCAGGCTGAAGTTGTCCTGATTGATCGTGCCGACACCGAGCAGCGGCGAGATCAGCCACCCGGCGAGCAGGGCGCCGACGATCCCCACGATGACGTTGAGGAAAATGCCTTGTTGGTCGTTGGTCTTCATCATGATGCTGGCGAGCCAACCGAGGACACCGCCGACGACGAGCCAGATAAGGAAGTTCATGAGCTTTACTCCTGAGTACTACGTTCTGTCCCGAGCGGGATGCCCGTGACTTGAGCCTTGATACTTGCGCCGTCGGCCGACTGCGTCGGTGCGGCTGCGCACATGAGGGGGGCGCGGAAAAATTGATTGGGACGGCCAGCGGCAGAAGCGTCCGCGCACAAGCAAGCCTGACCACGAAAGCGCTTCGGTGGCCAGGCTTTT
>JBGTIE010000252.1:0-5345 GCA_041745855.1 Lysobacterales bacterium
CGACCGGTCGCCGGGGCCGACTACTGGGGTCGTGGGGGGCTGCGTCGGTATATCGGCGAGAAGGTCGTGCGGGCGGTGCTGATCGAGCGCGATCCGGCGCTGCGTAGCGACGACCCGATCGCGCAGATGGGCGCGGTGCTGGCAGGGGGTGAAAGTCTGATCATCTTCCCCGAAGGCACCCGCAATCTCGGTGACGACGAATTGCTGCCCTTCAAGAGCGGCCTGTACCACCTGGCGCGGGCCCATCCGGAGGTCAAGCTGATCCCGGCCTGGGTCGACAACCTGCATCGGGTACTGCCGAAGGGTTCGATCATCCCGGTGCCGCTGCTGTGCACGGTGCATTTCGGAGCGCCATTGGAGCGGCTGGAGGACGAGGGCAAGGAGGCCTTTCTGGCTCGCGCACGCGACTCGTTGCTGGCCCAGCGCGGTGCCACCGACGAGTCCCGCAGCGCCCCCGGAGCCAGCGCATGAGCACCACCGTCTGGCTGTTCATCGGCATATTCGCAGTCCTTGGCCTGGCCACGGCGGTGGGCCGGGTGCTGCGGCTGCGCCTGGCCGACGGCGCGTCGTCCTCGGTGATCGACAACCTCAACGCGCGCATCGACGCCTGGTGGGCGATGGTGATCGCCGTCGGGCTGGCCTTCCTTTGCGGCAAGGCCGGCGTGATGATCCTGTTCGGCTTGCTGTCACTGCTCGCGCTGCGCGAATTCGTCACCCTCACCTACACCCGTCGGAGCGATCATCTGGCCCTGGCGCTGGCCTTTTACATCGCCTTACCGGTGCAATATGCACTGATCTGGATCGAATGGTATGGATTGTTCTCGATCTTCATCCCGGTCTACGGCTTCCTGATCCTGCCCATCGTGGCCGCGCTGCGGGCCGACCCGACCCGCTTTTTCGACCGCATCGCGGCGGTGCAATGGGCCTTGATGCTGGCGGTGTTCTGCCTGTCGCACGTGCCGGCACTGATGACCCTGCACATTCCCGGCTATGAAGGCCGCCAGCTCCTGCTGATCGCCTTCCTGGTCATCGTCGTGCAGTCCTCGGATGTCCTGCAGTACATCTGGGGCAAGCTGCTGGGCCGGCACAAGATCGCCCGGACGCTGTCACCGTCCAAGACCTGGGAAGGCTTCATCGGCGGCGTGCTGTCGGCCAGCCTGCTGGGTGCGGCGCTGTGGTGGATCACCCCCTTCAGCATGCTCGAGGCCGGCCTGATCGCGTTGCTGATCAATCTGATGGGCTTTTTCGGCGGCCTGGTCATGAGCGCGATCAAGCGCGACCACGGCGTCAAGGACTGGGGCCACCTGATCGCCGGTCACGGCGGCGTGCTCGACCGCCTGGACTCGGTGCTGTTTTCAGCGCCGGTGTTTTTTCATGTGGTGCGGTATGTTTATGCGTAGGGCTGAGGGGTCAGAAGAGCGAGGGCCCAGGGCCCAGGGCGCAGGGCCCAGAAAAGCCGCGACGGAGCCCGTAGGATGTCGGTGAGGGAAGCGAACCGCATCAAGAGCAGTTCCAGTGGCCAGTTCCAGTTGCCAGTGAGAGCCAGAGCTTGGGGTCAAGAAGATTGGCCGCGGGGTGCGTAGCATCCGAGGCAGTTCCAGTGGCCAGTTCCCGTTGTCAGTGAGAGCAAACGCGGCTCGATCGCCGCGGTCGCTTGGGCTCACTCGCGAGCTCCGACAGAAGAGCTGCGCGCTTTCATACATCTGGAATTGCAGTTCCCGAAGAGTCCGCGCGTTCTTCTACTCGAAGCCGGTCACCAGAAGCTCATCCGGATCCCCGAAGACGGTGATCCGAAAACTTCGGCTAATCGACAGACCAGCGTCGGCTGCCGGGTCAGCGATGTAGTAGCGGCCGAAAAGCGTCTGGCCGCCGAGCATCGCACTATCCGAGAGATCCAGCTGGTTCGAAAGATAACCCCCGACCAGCGCTTCGTCGGCCAGTGTTGTCGCTGTGATATTGGCAAAGTCGCCGATCGGAGTCATGTCTTGGAGACCGGGATCGACTCGACTGACAACCAGCGTTGCCTGCGCCCCAACCGGCACCCGCTGAAGAGTGACAGTGAAGTTGGCGTTGCCGAACAGCGCAGGTTCCAGCGCGCCAATTTCCGGTTCACCGAATGCACCGGAGCGACCCGAGCCCTCGATTCGTGGCACCCGGTCCGACTCGGTGTACAGGGTCGGTCGATCGAAGGGCGGTTGTTCGGATGCAATGCGCGGATCTGTCAGGGCATTGACCAAATAGGCCAATAGATCCACCCGCTCCGTCGCAGACAGGAACAAGGGCGCGATGAGCCCATCTTTGTTCGGCGCATCGAAGTCGCCGCCACGCACGTAAAAGGACAGCACTTCATTCAGCGACGCCAAACCGCCGTTGTGCATGAAAGGTGCTCGCAGCGCGACATTGCGCAGCGTCGGGACACGGAAGGCCCCGCGATGGTTGACATTGCCGGTCAGGATGAAGCGGCCGAGATCGTCTTCCACTGGCCTCACGCCGATGTAGCGAAAGCTGTTGTCAGAATGGCGGGCGCCAGCATGGCACATATGGCAGTGCAAGCGCTGAAATTGCTGCCGCCCCTCCAGTTCCTGCGCGTTGAGGGTGGGAATCCCCTGCAGTTCCAGATCGAACGGGACGATGGTGCGGTTCAATTCACGCTGGTAGCTCGCTAGGGCGAAGGCCATTCGTGCCGCGCTGATCTCCGGCGTTCCGAAGACCTGTGCAAACAACGCCGGATAATCGCGCTCGCCAATGAAATCCCGCAGTTCAGAGGGCAGTCCCGACGCCAGAGCGAGTGGCCGCACACTCTCGATGCGCGCGGACGCCCCTTGTAATGTACTGCCGGCATGTCCCATTTCGGCGCTGTCGATAAGCGGCTGCAAGGACTGAATCTCCAGTGCCCCGCCGGCCGCGATAAGCACTATCCCTGTGTCCGGATCGACAAACGCGCCTTCTGCGCGCCCGTCCCAGAACAACCGCGGCGCAAACGCTGCGTCATGGATGTCCGGCGCCTTCCGCCGTCCTACCTGCGGGCGCAAGCCAAAAAGCGCGGTCGGTTGGTAGTCGCCATCGGCGCCGTGCGCGGGTACGCCAGCGGAGCCATGAACGTCGTCGTCGGTCTCGAACCGGCCGTCAGGTCCGGGATGAATGCTTCCGAGCCCTGCCACTGGCGTGCGCGGATCCGAGCCGCCCGCCTGCGGCCGATGACACGTGCCACAAGCGACAGTGCCGGTCAGCGACAACTGCTCATCCCAGAACAACGCCTTGCCCAGCGCGATCTTGGCCGGAGTCTGCGGATTCTGCGGGGGTACCGGCACTGCCTGCTGCGCCCACGAGGCTTGAGCAAGGCAGCAAACTACGATCTTGGCGACAAGTCGAATTACAGCGCGCGAGTGAGCGGCCGATGTCAGATCGTCTGCCCCCATGATCTTGCTGCTCGACTACCGGGCATGTTCATTCGAACCCATCGACCAACAGGGTGTCGTCACCTTCAAGGAAAATCAGCGTGTCGGGCGTGCCTGATTCGAACAACTCGAGCGTATGAACAAAAATATCTTCCGGGGGTCGGTCGGCATCGAACCAGAAATTGTACATCGTCGCCCAGCGAATCGCGTTGGCGTTTTGAGGTGAAGACGGGAAGGGCGGCGCTGCCCATGCGACGGTATCGGACGACACCGAGGATGGCCAGTCAGTGGTGTCGTAAGGTTCATTGGAGTGAGCATCGATATCGCTGAATCCAATTCCCGAGAACACGGTCGCGCCGAAAAAGCGAATGGCCAGGCGGTCGGCGGCGCGCACCGAATTCATGTTGTGGACGGCATATTCGTAGTGCCACAGGAGCCCTGGCACGACTTCGGTAACCTTGCGCGCGACATGAAAACGCTCGATCGGGCGTGAATCGGGAACATCGACGTTGATAAGTTCCACACTGGGATCGATGGTGGCCCATGCCGCGATCGCGGCCTTCTCACGCACCGTACCGCCAATCAAACTGAGATTGAAAGTCGACTGGCTGACTGTGACCTCGCGGTAAGACGCGTTGTTCAGCCCATTGCCGGCAGCCGCGTCGTCCGGCGTCACATAATGTCCCTCGACAAAATATCTTGCCCCCGGGTTCATGGTCGCAATCAGATCGTCCTGACGCACCGCCACGCGTTGATTCCAGCCTTGTGCGCTGGCACCTCCGCCACCCGGCGGGAACGGGAACTGCCCAGTCGCCGGGTCGACCTCGGATTTGCGGCCCAGCGGTCGCGAGCCGTTCAAACTTGAACCATATGGATCGGTGCATCCCACGCCGAGCTGATTGCCCCCGAAAGGCGGTGGCTGACAGCTGCCCGTTCCACAGCCAGAGGCTGACTGGTTGAGAGACAAGAATCCGTGCTTCAGCCAGCTCGCTCCAATCTGGTTGAACCGGCCCTCCTTAAGACGGTACATGTTTTGCGCGATGACCGGGTGGTCGGCCGGCGTCGTGCCGGGCGCACAACCGGCGGCACCGGCGTTGTCGCACCATTCCAAGGGTTCATCACCGATGTTGCATGACGTGGTCCCAACAGAATAGCCGCGAATACCGTTGGAAAGTCCAAAATTGCTAGTGTCGGGCAGAGAAAATACGGTCACATCTGGCCCAGCAGTGCCGAACGTGGTCTTCGCCTCCTGCTCGCCTTGAGCTACCGGCGCCAGCATCAGCACAGCAAGCATGCCTGCGACCCAACCGATTTTTCCGCCCTGCTTTCGCATTAGTAACTCCCTATCCTTAGTGGTTCAGTACATAACTTGGAAAGAACGCTGATGAACGAAGCGAAGCACACGACACTTCAATGTCGGGTGAGAGCTAATGTACTCACCGTTCCGAGTCGCCAAGAGCCGAAAGCTGATCTGCTGAGCGGATCGGCTTTCACGCATTGCGCTAGCGCGCGAAACGCCCGAGTCTAGCGGCTGCGACATCCAGCAGCAATGAGACGAAGGTCACAATAACGCCAATTGCATCACACTACACGAGCTGGAACCAACCTGAATCGTCGCTAGCGTGGATCCAGCCAGCGCTGCACGAACTCGCACAGCAGGTTGACCAGCGCCACCAGCAGCGAGACCACCAGCACGCAGCCCAGTACCAGGGTGTAGTCGCGGTTGATCGCCGCCTGGACCAGCAGCCTACCCAGTCCGGGCAGGCCGAAAACCTGCTCGACGATGGCCGAGCCGGTGAACAGCGCAATCGCGACGGTCGGCAGACAGGCCGCCGCCAGCGGCAAGGCCAGTGGCAGCGCGTGTGACCACAGCAGGGTCGATTCCGGCAGTCCACGGGCACGGGCGGCGAGCAGGGCCTCGCTGTTGGCGGCCTCGCGCAGTCCTTG
>JBGTIE010000253.1:0-3930 GCA_041745855.1 Lysobacterales bacterium
TCGCCGCGGCGCGCCGGGCCGACCCGGCGGCCGATCATGCCGCCGATGCGGTAGTCGTCTACGACCTGCAGCGTGCGGGCGCATTTGAACTGGCTCCCGACGTGCCGGCGACCGATCTGGCCGGAGGCGAGCGATGAGCACACGCGATCGTAAAGACCCAACCCCACCCGACGATGATCGCTTCGACGACGCTCTGGGCGACCAGCCGGAAGTCGCCGCCGACGATCGTGCCATCGGGCGTGCACTGCGCTATTCACTGTGGGCGCTGATCGCCCTGGTGCTGATCGGCATCGCGGTCTGGTGGGCCGGCCAGAGCACGCCGACGGTGACCACGGTGCAGGAAGCCCCGCTGCAGGCACCGCAGGCCGCGCAGCAGACGCAGCGGTCGCCACCGCAGGTCGGCTTCACCGACGTCGGCCGCGAATGGGGCATCGACTTCCGCCACCACAGCGGCGCCTATGGCGAGCGCCTGCTGCCCGAGACCATGGGCGGGGGCGTGGCGATCTTCGATTTCGACAACGACGGCCTGCAGGATCTGCTCTTCATCAATGGCGTCGACTGGCCCTGGCAGGAGCAGAGCCAACCGCCGCCAACCGCCGCGCTGTACCGCAATGAAGGTCAGGGACGCTTTGTCGACGTGACCAAAGGCTCCGGCCTGGATGTTCCGCTGTACGGCATGGGCGTGGCGATCGCCGATGTCGACGGTGACGGCCTGCGCGACGTCTTTGTGACCGCGGTTGGCGCCAACCGGCTGTTTCGCAATCTCGGCAACGGCCGTTTCGAGGACATCACCGCCGCAGCCGGTGTCGCGGGCGACCCGCAGGCTTGGAGCAGCGGCGCGCTGTTTTTTGATTACGACCGCGACGGCAAGGTCGATCTGTTCGTGCTTGACTACGTCCAGTGGTCGCGCGAAATCGATGCCGAGATCGACTACCGGTTGACCGGCATCGGCCGCGCCTACGGTCCGCCGATGAACTACGCCGGCACCCATTCCAGGCTCTACCGCAATCTCGGCGGCGGCCGTTTCGAGGATGTCTCGGCCCAGGCCGGCGTCCAGGTGAACAACCCCGCCACCGGCCTGCCCATGGGCAAGGGCCTGGCGGCGACCGCATTGGATGTCGACGGCGACGGCTGGCTGGACGTCATGGTCGCCAACGACACCGTGCAGAACTTCTTGTTCCGCAATCGGGGCAACGGCCGCTTCGAAGAGATCGGGTCGATCTCTGGCCTCGCCTACGACAACTCCGGCTCAGCCACCGGCGCGATGGGACTGGACGCCGCCTGGTACGCCAACAACGCCGATCAGGCAGTCGCGGTCGGCAATTTCGCCAACGAGATGACTTCCTTCTACGTCGCGCAAGGCGGCAGCGGGCTTTACACCGACGAGAGCATCGTCTCGGGCATCGGTCCGGACAGCCGCCAGGCGCTGAGCTTCGGCCTGTTCTTCTTCGACTACGATCTCGACGGCCTGCTCGATCTGTTCCAGACCAATGGTCACATCGAGGACGAGATCAATGCAGTCCAACCGAGCCAGCACTATGAACAGCCCTCGCAACTGTTCTGG
The DNA here is from genome assembly GCA_041745855.1 of Lysobacterales bacterium. GTDB lineage: Bacteria > Pseudomonadota > Gammaproteobacteria > Xanthomonadales > SZUA-5 > JAWLAT01. Next base: position 1,565 of record JBGTIE010000253.1, read on the forward strand.
AACTGCGGCGCCGACTGCAGCCGCCCGCTGCAGCCGGTCGCGGCCGAGACACTCGGTGATCTGGCCTTACCGGTAGTCGGCCGCGGCGCCGCTTACGGTGATCTGGACGGCGACGGCGATCTGGATCTGGTGATCACCCAGATTGGCCGGCCCGCCCTGATCCTGCGCAACGACCAGAACACCGCCAACAACTGGCTGCGCATCGCCCTCGAAGGCACCCCGGGCAACCGCGACGCCATCGGCGCACTGGTCACCGTGCGTATCGGCGCCACCACCCAGCGCCGGCTGCAGATGCCCGGCCGCTCCTACCTGTCCTCGGTCGAACCCATCCTCAGCTTCGGCCTGGGCAAGGCAAACACCGTCGACGAAGTCCGCGTCGAGTGGCCCGAAGGCGGCCAGACCATCCTGAAAGGCGTCGCCGGTGGGCAGGTGTTGACGGTGAGCGTGCGCGACGCGGACTGAGTTGGCCTTGCGTCTTGCTGGCCAGGAGACCGAAAAGCGATTGACCACAAAGGACACAAAGGACACGAAGGAGAGCAAGAGCAAGCGGACGTCATGGAGCTTCGCACACCGTCAGTTGGTCTGCTCGCCCGGCTCACAAATGTACTGGCTTGGCGCTTTCCTTGGTGTCTTTTGCCTCGGAGTAAACAGCTCTTGAGCTTTTAGCTCTGGAGCTTTTAGCTCTGGAGCTTTCCTTCGTGTCCTTTGTGTCCTTTGTGGTAATCCAGCTCTTGCTTTTGGTTGTGTCCGGCGCTTGTCTGGAAGTGACGGGTCTGACCAGCTAGTCACGCGGCGGCGGCGGTGCGAGGACTTCGCGGTTGCCGTTGTGGGAGGGCGTGCTGACCACACCCTGGGCTTCCATTTCCTCGATCAGGCGGGCGGCGCGGTTGTAGCCGATCTTCAGTCGCCGCTGGACACCGGAGATCGATGCCCGACGGGTCTCGGTGACGATCGCGACGGCCTGGTCGTACAGACCGTCCTCGCTGGTGCCGGGGCCGGCCTCGGGCAGGCCGCTGTCGCCGATGACGCGGCCGTCGCCCAGGTCCTGGGTGTCGTCGAGCACGCCGTCGATATAGGTCGGCCGACCGTGATGCTGCTTCAGGTACTCGACCACCTTGTGCACTTCGTGGTCGTCCACGAAAGCGCCGTGGACGCGCTCGGGGGTAGCCGTGCCGGGCGGCAGGTAGAGCATGTCGCCATGACCGAGCAGGGTCTCGGCGCCGGACTGGTCGAGGATGGTGCGCGAATCGATCTTGCTCGACACCTGGAAAGCCATCCGGGTCGGGATGTTGGCCTTGATCAGACCGGTTATCACGTCCACCGACGGCCGTTGCGTGGCCAGGATCAGGTGGATGCCGGCGGCACGCGCCTTCTGCGCCAGCCTCGCGATCAGTTCCTCCACCTTCTTACCGACAATCATCATCATGTCGGCAAATTCGTCGATGATCACGACGATGAAGGGCAGCGTCTCAAGCAGGTCGGGTTCGACCCCTGGGCCGGCCTCGTTGGGGTCGAAGAAGGGATCGGCGATCGGCTGACCGGCCTCCTGGGATTCCTTGATCTTGCGATTGAAGCCGGCCAGGTTGCGCACCCCGACCGTGGCCATCAGCTTGTAGCGCCGCTCCATCTCGGCCACGCACCAGCGCAGCGCGTTGGAGGCGTCCTTCATGTCGGTGACCACCGGCGCGAGCAGGTGCGGGATGCCCTCGTAGACGCTCAGCTCGAGCATCTTCGGGTCGATCATGATCAGCCGGACCTGGTCGGCGGTGGCCTTGTAGAGCAGGCTCAGGATCATCGCGTTGACCGCCACCGACTTGCCCGAACCGGTCGTGCCGGCGACCAGCAGATGCGGCATACGGGCGATGTCGACCACCATCGGCCGGCCGCCGATGTCCTTGCCCAGGGCGAGTGCCAGCGGTGAATTGGTCTTGTCGTACTCGCGCGATTCGAGGATCTCGCGCAGGAACACGATCTCGCGGTGCGCGTTGGGAATCTCCAGCCCGACCACGCTCTTGCCTGGAATCACATCGACCACGCGCACGCTGATCACCGACAGGCCGCGCGCGATGTCCTTGTCGAGCGAGGAAATCTGGCTGCCGCGCACACCCGGCGCCGGTTGCAGCTCAAAGCGGGTGATCACCGGGCCCGGATAGACGCCGACCACCTGCGCCTCGATGCGGAAGTCCTTCAGCTTGAACTCGATCTGCCGTGAAAGCGTGGCCAATGCCTCCTCGCTGTAGCCCTTGGGCTGCGCCTTGGGTTCATCGAGCAGGGACAGCGGCGGCAGCCCGCCTGGCACCGACACACCCTGGAACAGCGGAATTTGCTGCTCGCGCTGGGCGCGCTCGCTGCGCTCGGGCGGCGGC
>JBGTIE010000254.1:0-3097 GCA_041745855.1 Lysobacterales bacterium
AATCGCTTCGATCGGCATGGTCATTGGCGCCGGCTGGAACGGCGCGCGGGCATTCACCGCCACCTCCGGGCCTGGCGTGTCGCTGATGAACGAGTTCATCGGCCTGGCCTATTTCGCCGAGATTCCGTGCACGATCGTCAATGTCCAGCGCGGCGGGCCATCGACCGGCATGCCGACCCGCACCCAGCAGTCCGACCTGCTCGCCTGCGCGCATGCCTCGCACGGCGACACCAAGCACGTGCTGCTACTGCCGGAAGACCCGACCGAGTGCTTCGACCACGCCGCCGCCGCGCTCGATCTGGCCGACCGGCTGCAAACGCCGGTGTTCGTGATGACTGATCTGGACATCGGCATGAATCAGCGCCTGTGCGAGCCCTTCCAGTGGGACGAACAGCGCCGCTTCGATCGCGGCAAGATCATGAGCGCCGAGGACCTGGAGGCGGGCAGGGAGTTCGGCCGTTATCTGGATGTCGATGGCGACGGCATTCCCTATCGCACGCTGCCGGCGACCCATCCCAGCAAGGGCAGCTACTTCACCCGCGGGACCACCCGCGACGCCTACGCGCGTTATTCAGAGCGGGGTGCCGACTACGTGTACAACGTCGAGCGACTGCTGCGCAAACTCGCCACCGCACGCGATCTGGTGCCGCAGCCGGTACTCCGCCGCGCCGCCCAGGGCAGCCGCTTCGGGGTGATCCATTTCGGCTCCACCAGCCCGGCGATGGCCGAGGCGGTGACCTTGCTGGAAGCGCAGGGCTGTCCGTTGAACACGCTGCGCCTGCGCGCTTATCCCTTCCCCGACGTGGTCGCCGAGTTCATCGCCGAGCACGAGCAGATCTTCGTGGTCGAACAGAACCGCGACGCCCAGATGCGCAGCCTGCTGGTGAACGAGTTGCAGATCGACCCGGCCCACCTTACCCCGGTCCTCCACTTCGACGGAACCCCCATCACCGCCCGCTTCATCGCCCGCGAAATCGGCCGCTTGATGTGTCCGCCGCCAGCACCGGCGCCAGAACGACCGCAAGGCGCGCCGGCCCGGCGGGAGGCGGCGGCGTGAGGTCCGTTGCAGTCAAGTTTCCGAGTTTCTGCCGGGGTCGCGGCTCCCTCGTTGGTGCGCTTGGCCTCGTCGCAGAACTACAGCAAGCGAAGTCCCTGTTCCTCAGCCGCGCGCCGCAGTGCCTTGTCATGGCTGGCCATGGAGGCGCCGAGGCGATCGGCCAGTTCCAGATAGCATGCGTCATACAGGCTGAGGGCATAGCGATTGGCCAGTCGCAATACGTCTCCCATCGCAAGCGACAGACTCGCCGGTTCCACTCGGACGGGCAGATTCTGGATCTGCTTCAGCATCTCACGAAGTTGCAGCCCGGTCAGTCGTTTACGCCGTTCGGCCATCAGCAGTGCATTGACAACTTCGAGTGGCCAGATAGCTGGCACGATGATCGGTTGCGTCCGAATTGCACTTTCCAGCGCTTCACTCCCGAACTCGTCCGTCAGTACCAGCCCCAGCGTTGCGCTCGCATCGAGTACGAACGGATCGATCAATGACGGCCCTCCTCAATCCATTGCTTGATCTCAGCGGGGCTCACCAAACCATTTTCGTCCTTGAGGCGGGCTTTGAGCGCAGCCAGGCCAGCCAGTGCCGCATTGATTTGCGCCTCGTTCCGCTGTCCCGTCGGCACCAGTTCTGCGACAGGTTTGCCGTGGCGGAGGATGACCACCCGCTCGCCGCGTTCGACCTGCGCGACCAGCTTGGTCAACTGCGCCTTGGCCTGGTAGATGCCGATTTCCATGAGGTTGGTCTCGCGGTAGAGAATATGACCAGAATATGGACCAGATTCACTCGCGGAGCAAGTTGTCCCGTCGCAGCCGGGAGAGGCCATTCATGAAAAATGTACGCTTGCTTATCAGCTTGCTGTTCCTTCCGCAAGCAGCCTTCGCGCAGGCCGATGCACAATATGTCGAACTGGATTTTCAGTTCGAGCAGGGGGGCAACCCTTGCTTGCGCCTGGTGGCAAAATCCGAAGCGGCAAGCCCTGAAGACCAATGACCATCGGCTCATACATGCCGGGTCGTCGGCTCTTCTCTGGGCCCTGGGCCCTGAGCCCTGGGCCCTGCTCTACTGACCCCTCAGCCCTCACCCCTCAGCCCTGACACGCCAATGACATACCTCGCCAAACCCGCGCTCCACCACCCCAGCCTGAAGCGCAACTGCGTCGGCTATACCCGGCGTGATTACGAGGGCAAGATCTCGACCCTGTGTGCCGGCTGCGGCCACGACTCCATCTCGGCGGCGATCATCCAGGCCTGCTGGGAGCTGGACATCGAGCCGCATCGGGTGGCCAAGCTGTCGGGTATCGGTTGCTCGTCGAAGACACCGGACTATTTCCTCGGCCAGTCGCACGGTTTCAACACTGTCCACGGCCGCATGCCCTCGGTGCTCACCGGCGCCTGCCTCGCCAATCGCGAACTGCTCTATCTGGGTGTCAGCGGCGACGGCGATTCGGCCTCGATCGGCATCGGTCAGTTCATCCACGCGATCCGGCGTGGCGTCAACATGGTGTACATCGTCGAGAACAACGGCGTCTACGGCCTGACCAAGGGCCAGTTCTCGGCCACCGCCGACGCCGGTTCGGTATCCAAGCGCGGCGTGGTCAATGCCGATTCGCCGATCGATATGATCGGGCTGGCGCTGCAGCTCGGCGCAACCTACGTGGCGCGCGGCTTCTCCGGCGACAAGGCCCAGCTGGTTCCGCTGATCAAGGGCGCCATTGCGCAAAAGGGCGCCGCCTTCCTCGATGTGATCAGTCCGTGCGTGGCCTTCAACAACCACGCCGGCAGCACCCGCAGTTACGATTGGGTGCGCGAGCACAACGAAGCGGTCAACCGGCTCGACGTGATCTCCGCCCGCGACCCGATCGAGATCGACTACGCCGCCGGCGATGTGATCGAGGTGCCACAGCACGACGGCAGCCGCCTGCGCCTGCGCAAACTCGCCCCGGACTACGATCCACGCGACCGTATCGCCGCGATGAGCCACATTCAGCAGCGCCAGGCGCAGGGCGAGCTGGTCACCGGACTGCTGTTCGTCGACCCCGAA
>JBGTIE010000255.1:0-1641 GCA_041745855.1 Lysobacterales bacterium
CGCCGACGCCACCCCCACGGAACCCGACGTTGCCGATCTCGGTGGCCTGAGGTGCCGGCGAATCCTGCCAGTTCCAGAAGCGCGTGAGATCGATCTTCTCCGCGGCCGCACAATGGCCCAGCACCGCCTCGCCCAGCACCCCGCGGGTGGGCAACGTGAAGCGCGACTCGGGTGGAGAGAAACCCTCGCGGTGGAACTCGGTGAGCGCGTCCTGCACCGCGGCGGTGGTCAGCGGTTCCCGGGTCGCATCGCCTGCGGCACCCTCCCCGGCATTGCGGTTGAGCATCACCGCCAGCGAGGCCGGAATGCTGAAGGGCATGATCATGCAGTTGCCGTAGAACCCCAGTACCTGGTTGGCCACGCAGTTCAGCAGGGGCACGTGCTGGCTCGGGTCGGTGAGGCCGTCGTCATCCAGGCCGCCGCCGGGCAAGCCAAGGGTGTAGCCCTCCAGCATCACCACGCGTTCTTCCGGATTCAGGCTGGCCCAAACCGCCTTTGAATAGCTCAGCGTGTTGCGCACCACGTGCTGCAGGGTGCGCTCCATTCGCATGATGTCGCGGAAGCCAAGCACCGGATCGCGCTCGGTCGCCGGAATCGCCAACCCGCTGGGCGGGAACTCCTCGAACGCCTCGATCGGATCGGCGGCGATCGATTGGGAAACGCCGTTGAATGCGGCGCTGAAGTTGCGCACGCGCGGGCCGCGCAGGGCTTCCTCCAGCTCCGCCGGCCGCAGCCGCACTGTGGACTCGAACTTCGACAGGTCGGCCCCCCGAAGCAGGCCGGAATCCTTGAGCGTCTTCAGCGCCAGGAACTCGGGGATCAACTCCAGATCGAACTGATAGTTCAGAGTGTCGAAGCTGCGGGAAAGCTCGAAGGCCACGACGTCGGCGGGGTCTGTGGTCTGCGGCAGGAACAGATTTCCCGTCATCGCGACCTCATCCTCGTTGCGCCGACGGGTGAGCTCGGAAAGCAGTTCCGCGCGCGTGCCGAACTTCTTCTGCTCGATCGCGGCCTGCGACGACACCAGCTGCACCGGGCGCAGGCGGCGCCCGTCGCGCAGGATCGGCTGCACGCTGACCCGCTCGAAGGGCAGCCAGAACCCGCTGATGCTGAAGTTGAGGGTGTTGCTGGAAGGGCCGGCCAGGTCGATGTCGGCGCGGGTGTTCGCCACGAACTCCTCGAGCAGGCGCAGACCCTCGCGGTGCCGCCGCGGCAGCCACGGCCGAATCGCGTCGGCGTGCCGGTGCAGCATCGAAAATCGCACCACCAGTTTGGCGCGCGAATTCACCGTTGCCTCCGAGGTCAGCAGCAGCGGCTGCCCCACGGGCAGGAACCGCACCAGGTCCAGCGGCACGAAGCACACCAGGGTGCAGCCTTCCACTTCCGTGGTCGACACGAACTTCCGCAGCACCTCCCAGTACTGGATGGTCAGTGCGTGCATCTTGTTGTGGTTGGTGATCACCTTGGTGGTGACCGACTCGGTCTCGGTGGCGGTGGCCAGGCGGATTGCCGTGCGGCTGGCCGAACGCCGGGCCGAGGCCTGTCGCTCGACCGATCGGTGCATTTCCTCGGCTGCCCGCGAACTGAAGCTGCGCGCGCCGCTGAGCGAACTGCGCGACGTACCGCTGCTGCCCACACCGC
>JBGTIE010000256.1:0-8699 GCA_041745855.1 Lysobacterales bacterium
CCCCAGCAGGATTCCGGCCAGAAAGGCCACCGGCGCCATCGCCACAAGTGAATTCAGCAGCTTGTCCAACACTTCTCAGCTACTGCATGAAGTTGACGGATTGTAGTGCCGGAATGGCTGCAAAAAGCACGATGGGTTTCACATTCAGGGCCCAGGGCTCAGGGCCCAGGGCCCAGTAGAGCAATGGCACAGGGCCCAGGGCCCCGAAGAGCAAGGGCACAGGGCTCAGGGCCCAGGGCCCAGAAGAGCAAGGGCCCAGGGCCCGGAAGCACTGCGGCGGGGCGCGCAGGATGTCGGTGAGCCCCGCGAACCGCTTTTCTGGGCCCTGGGCCCTGCCCTGTGCTGGCCCTTTCTACGAGGCCTGCTCGTCAATCGCCCTAGAGGACCCTGGGGGCTGGGGGCGACCGCTCTCCTGGGCCCTGGGCCCTGTGCCCTGGGCCCTATCTCCCAGGCCCTCAGACCCGCACGTTATCGACATGGCCTATCGAAACGAATCAAACAATCAATTTGCTGCGCTGCACAATGCCAGCTAGGATGAAGTTCCTTTTCAACCCACGGAGCTTTCCCATGTCCCTGATCAACATGAATCTGATCAACACCGCCGTCCAGCCGTTCAAGGCGAACGCGTTCCATAACGGCAAGTTCATCGAAGTGACCGAGCAGGATCTGCACGGCCAATGGTCGGTGCTGGTGTTCATGCCGGCCGCCTTTACTTTCAACTGCCCGACCGAAGTCGAGGACGCGGCGGACAACTATGCCGAGTTCGAGAAGGCCGGTGCCGAGGTCTATATCGTCACCACCGATACTCATTTCGCGCACAAGGTGTGGCACGAGGCCTCACCTGCCGTCGGCAAGGCGCGCTTTCCGCTGGTCGGCGATCCGACCCACCAGCTGACCCGCGCTTTTGGCGTCCACATCGAGGAAGAAGGTCTGGCCTTGCGCGGCACCTTCGTGATCAACCCGGACGGCCTGATCAAGACCGCCGAAGTGCACGACAACGCGATTGCCCGTGACATGAAGGAAACCCTGCGCAAGCTCAAGGCGGCGCAGTTCGTCGCCGCCAATCCCGGCCAGGTCTGCCCGGCCAAGTGGAAGGAAGGCGAGAAGACCATCGCGCCGTCGCTGGATCTGGTTGGAAAGATTTGATTGGCGTTTGACCGGCGGCCCGGCTTGGAAGCCGCGCCGCCGGTCAAACCAGGGCTGAGGGCTGAGGGCTGAGGGGTCAGAAGAGCAAGGTCAAGGGCCCAGGGCCCAGGGCCCAGGGCCCAGGGGGAGAGCCCGCCCTCGACTCGATTTGTGGGCCGCCAAACAGCTGCAAGAGCACACCGGAAGACCACAAGGAGCATGGACATGCTGGACGCAAACCTGAAAGCCAGTCTGCAGGGATACCTGGAGAAGTTGCGGCTGCCGATCGAGCTGGTCGCCACATTGGACGACAGCGAGCGCTCGGCTGAGCTGGACGGCTTGCTGGGCGAGATCGCCGGGTTGTCCGGGCTTATCAGCTATCGCAGCGACGGTGCCGATGCACGCGCGCCATCGTTCCAGATTCGTCGGGTCGACAGCGACGTGGCGGTGACTTTTGCCGGCATCCCGCTGGGGCATGAGTTCACCTCCCTGGTGCTGGCGCTGCTGCAGATCGGTGGCCATCCGCCGAAGGTCGAGGACAGCGTGCTCGAGCAGATCCGCGAGCTGTCCGGTGAGTTCCGCTTCGAGACCTGGTATTCGCTTTCCTGCCTGAACTGCCCTGATGTAGTGCAGGCGCTGAACCTGATGGCGATCATAAATCCGTCCATCCAGCACGTCGCCATCGATGGCGCCGCCTTTCAGGCCGAAGCGGCCGAGCGCGAACTGATGGCGGTGCCGACCGTGTTCCTCAACGGCGAGGTCTTCGGCTCGGGCCGGATGAGCCTGGAGGAGATCGTCGCCAAGCTCGACAGCAATGCCGGCAAGCGTGCCGCCGAGCAACTGACTGCGATGGACGCATTCGAAGTACTGGTGGTCGGCGGTGGTCCGGCCGGCGCGGCCGCAGCCATCTATGCCGCGCGCAAGGGCATTCGTACTGGCGTGGTTGCCGAGCGCTTCGGTGGTCAGGTGCTGGACACGCTGGGGATCGAGAACTTCATCTCGGTCAGCCACACCGAGGGTCCGAAGCTGGTCACGGCGCTGGAACAGCACGTCCGCGACTACGACGTCAAGGTCATGAACCTGCAGCGCGCGGAAGAACTGATCCCGGCTGCGCAGACCACGCATGGATTGCACGAGCTGCGCCTGGCCAACGGTGCCAGCCTGCGCGCGCGCACTGTCGTGATCGGCACCGGCGCCCGCTGGCGCCAGATGAACGTGCCTGGCGAAGACGAATACCGTAATCGCGGCGTGGCCTATTGCCCGCACTGCGACGGTCCGCTGTACAAGGGCAAACGGGTGGCGGTGATCGGTGGCGGCAACTCCGGCGTCGAGGCGGCGATCGATCTGGCCGGCATCGTCAGTCACGTCACGCTGATCGAGTTCGATGGCCGATTGCGTGCCGACGAGGTCCTGCAGCGCAAGCTGCGCAGCCTGCCGAACGTGCGCATCATCGTCAGCGCGCAAACCACCGAAGTGCTGGGCGACGGCCGCAAGGTGACCGGCCTGAGCTACAAGGACCGTGGCACCGGCGACAGCCACGAGGTCGCGCTGGACGGCATCTTCGTCCAGATCGGCCTGCTGCCCAACACCGAGTGGCTGAAGGACACGCTGGCCCTGACCGAGCGCGGCGAGATCGTCATCGACGACCGCTGCCAGACCTCGATCCCCGGCATCTTTGCCGCCGGCGACGTCACCACCGTCCCCTACAAGCAGATCGTCATCGCGATGGGCGAAGGCTCCAAGGCCGCGCTGAGCGCATTCGATCACCTGATTCGCAGCGGCGGCGAGGTGGAGCAGGCGCAGGCGGCTTGAGGGCCCAGGGCTCAGGGCTCAGGGCTCAGGGCCCAGGGCCCAGGGCCCAGGGCCCAGGGCCCAGGGCCCAGGAGCACGCGGTGAAGGTCTATCTGGCACAGGCAGGCGGTCGACTGATCGACTCCTTCAGCGAGGTCGAGAGCGGCGGCAAGCGGGATCGGCCGCAGTTGCTGGCAGCGATCCACAAGGCGAGGATGACGCGGGCCTCGCTGGTCATCGCCAAGCTCGATCGTCTCGCTACCACTTCCTGCGAGCTCTGAAGGACGCGGGCGTGCGCTTCATCTGCTGCGATCAGCCACAGGCGAACGACCTGACCATTCAGATCCTTGCCGCGGTGGCAGAGGACGAAGCCAAGCGCACGAGCGAACGGACCAAGGCCGCACTGGCAGCAGCGAAGGCGCGAGGTGTGCGCTTGGGTGGGGATCGTTGCGGGATCGCTCAGTACTCCACCAAGGGGGCAGCTGCAAGCGCTGCCCTGCGCTCGGACAAGGCGGCAGAGTGGTCGGCTGATCTGGTCGAGGTGGTCGAGAGCATCAAGGCTGAGGGTGCCACCTCACTTCGGGCGATAGCAGCCGAGCTGAACGCACGGGAGTTCACCACACCACGCGGCGGAGTCTGGGCGGCCAATCAGGTAAAGAGGGTGCTGGACAGGGCGCAGGCGACTGACGGCTGATCGCTGCTACTGTGCTTCGTAATTGCTGCGTTAGGACTTGAGCAGGACCATGGCCAAGCCAGAACACGCAAAGTTAACGCCCGATGCCATGACACGGGTCGACTTACGCGAGCTGCTATCCGTTGCCCCACGTCTTGCCGATGTATACGCCAAGTAGCAGAAGCATGGCACCACCACCAACGCGCACGACCTAAGGATTGTGCAGGAACTTTACAAGTCTTGTGCGCTTTGTTCCGACACCGGGTGGGCGAGCGACCTTCGATTCAGTAACGTCATCGCAGTACCCAACCAACTCGGTAACGTCTCGACCGCGGAAGGAGCCATGGACACTTAGACCTTCCTCGCGTTTGATTCGTTCTAGCTCGGCGCGATGGTCGGCAGACATCTTCATCAGAGTGGCTTCCGCAGTGAGCTCGGAGCCCAGAATAATCACCTTGGAAATATCAGAAATTCGGGTGATTGAGCCTTTGTCAAAGAGATCCTTTCCGTCGAGGTATGGCTCAGCGAACCTCCTTTGTAGCTCCGCCTCAGTAAGGTTGAGCAACAACGGCCTGTCCGCCTCCGAACCCTTCAATCTAATGAAGACGTGGAACATTGAGGATCGCCTGTAAGGGATAACGCCTCGTTGAGCGGCCGAGGGTCGAGAAATGGTCAGGAAACGTCGCAATCTCTCCCGCGGTCCTCTTGAACGAGGATTGCCGGTAGTAAAGGGACCCTGCCGAAGCCACCAGAACGCAGGGCAAAGGTCCATCTTCTTCAGTAGCGCAATACGGGGCAAAATTGGCCTGCTGACGAACCAGTAATACCGGGTGTAGGCCTTTATTTGCGGCAAACACCATTGAGTGCACCCGCCTCTTTAACGCATTTGGCGCCAATACCGCAGTCAGTATTGAATCTGCATGTGTCGCCCACAGACCCCGTAATGTCCAGCGGATCATGATAAGGCTTCCGGTCATTCTGGTTACCCGGGTTCAGCCCGCCCTCGCAATACCCGTTCAATTTCCCCGGTTCCTTCATACACTTACTGCCGACCTCGCAGTCTGTGTTGAACCTGCAAGCGAATGCTTGCGTGGAAAACGATAGTGTGAGCACCAAAAGTATGGCCGTAGCCCAGCTAGTATGCATCATTTGTCTCCCGTCGTCACATGGTTTCCACTGGACATGCGACCAAATTGGCGAAAGGATCCAGTCATCCTCTAGTGTGAAGCCGTCACCTTTGGCTGCCATGCCGCCGCTCTCGCCTGAATATCGATCACGACGTTATCCGGTAAAACTGCTCGTGCCTGGTCTCGAAGCTCGAAAACTTCGTCGTTTGAAAGCGATGCTGCGGCGATCGAATACCAAAAATACGCTTCAGCGTAGTCCTGTGGAACGCCCTTGCCCAAATCGTACTTGAAGCCGAGAAGTACTTGCGCATCGGCATCCCCTTGCTCTGCGGCCAAGCGATACCACTTCACTGCCTCTGCGTAATTCTCTGGTATGCCCCTCCCTTGCTCGTAACTTACACCGACGAATCGTTGTGCCCGGGCGTGCCCCCGATCCCCAGCCAGCCGAAACCACTTGACCGCCTCAGCATCGTTTTCAGGAACGCCCTCGCCCTTCGCTGATTTCATTCCCAGCATGTACTGAGCCTCAACATTATTCTGATCGGCAGCGAGTCGATACCATTTGACGGCCTCTACATGGTTCTCTGACACGCCTTCGCCAAATTCATACATTCGGGCCAAATGGTACTGAGCAAGGTCCAAGCCTTGCTCCGCAGCAAGCCGATACCATCTGACGGCTTCGGCAGCGTCTTTCGGTACACCCTCGCCCTAAGCAAAACTCTGACCGAGATTAAACTGAGCGAAGGCTTCTCCCTGATCCGCAGCAAGCCGAAACCACCTGACAGCCTCCGAGTAATCGTCAGCCCTATAATAATGCGAACCCAGTCGAAGCTGAGCGTCGAGATTACCCTGATCAGCGGCCAGCCGATACCACTTGACGGCCTCGGCCTCGTCCTCGGGCAGGAGATGGCCCACGTGATATAGCCAGCCCAGCCTATATTGAGCGTTGGCCTCTCCAGCTTTGGCCCGCTCACGTATTTCAGCTACATTATCTTCGGCACGGATAGCTGTCGTCTGCAACGCAAGGAGAATAACTGCAAGGACAACTGGTCCCGCCCGGATCAACATTGGACCTCCAACTGGCCAAGTGCACACGCAAAACAGCCACCCTTCGTATGCTCGCACGAGACTACGAAGCGATCCAGCCCGGTGCGGCCTCGCCCAGGGCCCAGGGAAAGCCGGCTAGATCGGGAATTTGGTTGCGAGGTGGCGAAAGTCGCGCAGTCCTACGTGCAACGTCGAGGCCCTTCTGGGCCCTGGGCCCTGGGCCCTGTGCCCTGGGCCCTTCTCTTGAAGGCCCTCAGCCCTGCTCTCGACGGTTGAATGCCCCCGTCCCCGCCCTCACTTCCTCCTCATCGCGATCGCCAACCGATCGCCCCGATGTTCGAGGAATCCCGCAATGCGCATGGACAAGCTCACTTCGCGCTTTCAGCAAGCGCTGGCCGATGCCCAGAGTCTGGCGGTCGGGCGCGATCACAACATGATCGAACCAAGCCACCTGCTGGTCGCGCTGATCGATCAACAGGGGGGCTCGGCCGCACCGCTGCTCAGTCAGGCCGGCGGCAATCTGCCGGCATTGCGCAGTGCACTGGGGCAGATGCTGGATCGGTTGCCGAAGGTCAGCGGCAACGAAGGCAATCTGTCGGTGTCCAACGACCTGAACCGGCTGCTGTTGCTGACCGACAAGCTGGCCCAGCAGCGCGGCGACCAGTACATCGCCAGCGAGCTGTTCGTCCTCGCTGCCCTCGACGACAAGAACGAGTTGGGCAAGCTGCTGCGCAGCCACGGCGTCGACAAGGCGACCTTCGAGCGCGCCATCGATGCGGTCCGTGGCGGCGCCAAGGTGACCGACCCGAATGCCGAGGAGCAGCGCCAGGCGCTGGAGAAGTACACCATCGACCTGACTGCCCAGGCCGAAAAGGACAAGCTCGACCCGGTCATAGGGCGCGACGAGGAGATCCGGCGGGTGATCCAGGTGCTGCAGCGACGGACCAAGAACAATCCGGTGCTGATCGGTGAGCCGGGCGTCGGCAAGACCGCGATCGTCGAGGGCCTGGCGCAGCGCATCATCAACGGCGAGGTGCCGGAAGGCCTGCGCGACAAGCGCGTGCTGGCGCTGGACATGGGCGCGTTGATCGCCGGCGCCAAGTTCCGCGGTGAGTTCGAAGAGAGGCTCAAGGGCGTGCTGAATGATCTGGCCAAGCAGGAAGGCCAGGTAGTGCTGTTTATCGACGAGCTGCACACGATGGTTGGCGCCGGCAAGGCGGAAGGCTCGATGGACGCCGGCAACATGCTCAAGCCGGCGCTGGCCCGCGGCGAGCTGCACTGCATCGGCGCGACCACTCTGGACGAATACCGCAAATACGTCGAAAAGGACGCCGCACTGGAGCGGCGCTTCCAGAAAGTCTACGTCGGCGAGCCGAGCGTGGAGGACACCATCGCGATCCTGCGCGGCCTGAAGCAGCGCTATGCGTTGCACCACAAGGTCGAGATCACCGATCCGGCGATCGTCGCCGCGGCAACCCTGGCCAACCGCTACATCACCGACCGCCAGCTGCCGGACAAGGCGATCGACCTGATGGACGAGGCGGCCAGCCGAATCCGGATGGAGATGGACAGCAAGCCCGAAGAACTGGATCGAATCGAGCGGCGGCTGATCCAGCTCAAGATGCAGCGCGAGCACCTGAAGAAGGAAACCGATGAGGCCAGCCGGCAGCGGCTGGCGACGCTGGAGGGGGACATCGAGAAGCTCGAGCGCGAGTTCGCCGATCTGGACGAGGTGTGGAAGTCCGAGAAAGCCGCAGCCAGCGGTGAATCGCAGATCAAGGCGCAGCTGGAGGCGGCCCGAACCGAGTTCGAGGGCGCCCGCCGGCGACAGGACCTGGCCCGCATGAGCGAGCTGCAGTACGGCCAGATTCCGGATCTGGAGCGGCAGCTGGAAGCGGCCATGAATGCCGACCAGAGCAACTTCAAGCTGCTGACCAACAAGGTGACCGGCGAGGAAATCGCCGAGGTGGTCAGCCGCTGGACCGGCATCCCGGTGTCGAAGATGCTCGAAGGCGAACGTGACAAGCTGTTGCGGATGGAAGCCGAGCTGGGCGGCCGCGTGATCGGCCAGGAAGAGGCGGTGCGCGCGGTGTCCGACGCGATCCGCCGCTCCCGAGCGGGTCTGTCCGATCCGAACCGGCCGAACGGCTCCTTCCTGTTTCTCGGCCCCACTGGCGTGGGCAAGACAGAGCTGTGCAAGGCGCTGGCCGAGTTCCTGTTCGACACCGAAGAGGCGATGGTGCGGATCGACATGAGCGAGTTCATGGAGAAGCACTCGGTCAGCCGCCTGATCGGCGCCCCGCCGGGCTATGTCGGTTATGAGGAGGGCGGCTACCTGACCGAAGCCGTGCGCCGCCGGCCGTACTCGGTGATCCTGCTGGACGAGGTCGAGAAGGCCCACTCGGACGTCTTCAACGTGCTGCTGCAGGTACTCGACGACGGCCGCCTGACTGACGGCCAGGGCCGCACGGTCGACTTCCGCAACACCGTGATCGTCATGACCAGCAACTTAGGCTCGCAGCTGATCCAGGAATTGCACGGCGAGGACAACTACGCGCGGATGAAGAACGCCGTGCTGGAAGTCGTGCAGGGCCACTTCCGGCCGGAGTTCATCAACCGGCTGGACGAGCTGGTCGTCTTCCACCCGCTCGCCAAGGACCAGATCCGCGCCATCGCCAGGATCCAGATCCGCCATCTGGAGAAGCGTCTGGCCGAGCGCGATTTGAAGCTGGAGCTGTCCGAAGCCGCGCTCGATTATCTCGGCAACTACGGCTACGACCCGGTCTACGGCGCCCGCCCGCTCAAGCGCGCCGTGCAGAGCCTGATCGAGAATCCGCTGGCACGGGAGATTCTGGAAGGGCGTTATGCGCCGGGTGAGACGGTGCGGGTGGACGTGGAGGGGGGAAGGGTGGTGTTTGGGACTGGAGGGCTGAGGG
>JBGTIE010000257.1:0-2214 GCA_041745855.1 Lysobacterales bacterium
GTGGCTGAAGGAACGCCGGATCACCGAGGTCGAGTGTCTGGTCCCGGATCTGACCGGCAATGCGCGCGGCAAGATCATTCCGGCATCAAAGTTCTCGCATGATCTGGGATTGCGCCTGCCGGAAGGAATCTTCGCTACCACGGTGACCGGTGACTATCCGGACGACTACGACGAGATCACCTCGCCGTCGGATTCGGACATGATCCTGCGGCCGGACGCCGACACGATCCGAGTCGTGCCCTGGGCGAAGGACCCGACCGCGCAGATCATCCACGATTGCTACGCCAAGGATGGCCGGCCGCACGAACTGGCGCCGCGCAGCGTGCTCAAGCGCGTGCTGGCCGGTTTCGATGCGCTGGGCCTGAAGCCGATCGTGGCGCCGGAAGTCGAGTTCTTCCTGGTCCAGCGCAATACCGATCCAGATCTGCCGCTGTTGCCCCCAGCCGGGCGCTCCGGGCGGCCGGAAACCGCGCGTCAGTCCTATTCCATCGATGCGGTCAACGAGTTCGATCCGATCCTCGACGACATGTACGACTACGCCGAGGCGATGGAACTGGATGTGGACACGCTGATCCACGAGTCCGGCGCGGCCCAGCTGGAAGTCAATTTCCAGCATGCCGATGCGCTCTCACGCGCCGATCAGGTATTCCTGTTCAAGCGCACGATGCGCGAAGCGGCCTTGCGCCACGGCATCTACGCGACCTTCCTGGCCAAGCCGATGGAGAACGAGCCGGGCAGTGCAATGCACATCCACCAGAGCCTGATCGATCTGGAAACCGGCGAGAACGTGTTTGCCGGTGAGCGCCAGGGCGAGCACAGCGAGATTTTCCTGCACTATCTTGGAGGGCTGCAGAAATACGCACCGCTGGCGATGGCCTTCTTCGCCCCGAACGTGAACTCCTACCGCCGGCTGAGCAGGGAAGGCGTGGCGCCGATCAACGTCCAGTGGGGCTACGACAACCGCACCTGCGGTCTGCGTGTGCCAATCGACAGCGTCCAGAACACCCGGGTCGAGAGTCGCTTCGCCGGCTCCGACGCCAATCCCTATCTGGCCATGGCCGCGACGCTGGCCTGCGGCTATCTGGGCATCAAGGAACGCCTGCTGCCGGCCGAGCCCAGGAACGACGACGCCCAGGCCCTGGGCTTCGAGCTGCCGCGTTCGCTGGAGGAAGCACTGGGCCTGCTGGGCGAGTGCGAGGAACTGCAAAACCTGCTCGGCCGCCGTTTCGTGCGCGCCTATCGTTCGGTCAAGCAGAAGGAATACGAGACCTTTTTCAGGGTGATCAGTTCGTGGGAGCGCGAGTTTCTTTTGTTGAACGTTTGAGAGCAGGGCTGAGGGCTGAGGGTGTTTTAAGAGCAGGGCTGAGGGCTGAGGGTGTCTAAGAGCAGGGCTGAGGGCTGAGGGCTGAGGGCTGAGGGATCAGGGTTGCTGATTCGTAGCCATCTGATGCTTCGGGCTTGCGACCGCTGCTTTAGGACGACAAGCGGCTTCGAAGCATGCAGTTGCTTTTCTGACCCCTCAGCCCTCAGCCCTCAGCCCTGCTTTCAAGACCCCCCAGCCCTCAGCCCTCAGCCCTGTGTTTGATACAGAGAAGCGAAGATGATCTCGAATACCTTGCTCCATCTCCAGCAACTGGACGCCGCCCACCACATCCACCCCTTCAGCGACAACGCGGCGCTGGCGGCGAAGGGGACGCGGGTGCTTACGCGCGGGGAGGGGGTGTATGTCTGGGATGCCGAGGGCAACAAGCTGCTGGATGCCTTTGCCGGGCTGTGGTGCGTCAATCTGGGCTATGGCCGGCGCGAGTTGGCCGAGGTCGCGGCGCGGCAGATGGTTGAGCTAGCCTACTACAACAGCTTCTTCGGCTGCACCACCGAGCCCGCGATCCGGCTCGCAGCCAGGCTGGCGGAACTGGCGCCAGGTGATCTGAATCATGTCTTCTTTGCCAATTCCGGCTCGGAGGCGAATGACACGATTCTGCGGATGGTGCGCCACTATTGGGCGGTGCAGGGGCGGCCTGAGAAATTCATCGTCATCGGCCGTCACAACGGCTACCACGGCTCGACCATGGCCGGCGCCAGTCTTGGCGGCATGAAGGGGATGCATGCCCAGGGCGGTTTGCCGATCCCCGGGATCACTCATATCGATCAGCCGTACTGGTTCGGCGAGGGCGGCGAGCTGAGTCCGGAGGAGTTCGGCCTTGAGCGGGCCCG
>JBGTIE010000258.1:0-2143 GCA_041745855.1 Lysobacterales bacterium
CAGCCTGCTGGCGAAGCTCTTGCTTTCGCGCTGTTGTTCTTGCGTCCTTGCTCTTGGACCTCTCCGCGTTGTCCTTGAGTGTTGCCTGCCGAGCGGAGGGCAACATCTCGCCGGCTGCGCCGTCGGCGGGCCTGTGGCCCTCGATTCGCCAGCAGGCTGGCTCCTACAATGGGCAAGCGCGTGCGACCACATCAGTTTGCATTCAACGCCGAATTCTCCGCCGCCAGGGAGCTCAGCTCGGGGTCGGGGTCGGAATCGGAATCGGAATCGATCCTTGCCGGCGTATCCGACAGCTTCTTCGTGAACCTTGTAGCCACGCTGCCCCTGCGTTGTCAGCATCGCCACGATCCGGTCGAGTGGCGGCGGTAGGCTCAGCCGACTTGTTCGATGGCTGCCTGTTACAGGTCTGGACGTCCTGGCCACAATCCATGTGGTTGTTCTTGATGCCGATGCCGATGCCGATGCCGATTCCGACCCCGACCCCGACTCCCAACTCCCGACTCCCAGCTCCCGACTCCCGACTCATGAACCTTCCCTGAGGCCGTATGCTTGCACCGATGACCACCCAACCACTCCAGCACCTGCATCACCTGCTGCTGCCGCTCGATGCGCTCGGCACGCCGCTGGTTGTCTGCGATGGCGAGGGGATGGTGTTGTGGGTCAATGCGGCGCTGGATGATCTGGCCGGGGCGCGGCGCTGGATCGGGATGGCGTTGGTCGACGCAGCGGCCCAGCCGGCCCTGGCCGATCTGCTGGCACGGGTGCGGCGTACCGCTCGGCCGGCGCTGGAACGCGCGGTGAGCTCCAGTCTCGCTGGTGCCGAAGGACTGCTGCATGACATTCGTGTCGCGGTGCTGGAACTGGAGCCCGGCCAGCACCACTATCTGGTCGAGCTGACCGCGTTGCGTGCGTCCCAGCCCAGTGTCGGCCCCGCCTTCGGACGGATGGTGGCGCACGAGGTACGCAACCCGCTTGGCGCGATCGCCGGGGCGGCGCAGTTGCTGGCGCGGGCGGAGCTGGATGAGGGTCGACGCGCGTTGATCCGCTTGATCCAGGAGGAAACGGGGCGCATCGATGCGCTGGTCGAGCAGTTGCAGTCCGGCCCGGTCGTGGTCGAGCGCCAGTCCACCAATGTCCACCGCGTGCTCGAGCATGTACGCCAGCTGGCCCAGGTCGAGTTCGCCGATCTGCGGGTCACGCGCGACTATGATCCGAGCATTCCGGCGCTGCCTGTCGACTACCAGCGCCTGGTGCAGGCGCTGCTGAACCTGCTGCGCAATGCCGCCCAGGCCGGTGCGACATGGGTGACCCTGCGCAGCCGGGTCGAGCATCGCCAGCGGCTGGCCGGGCGGGTTTACCGTCAGGCCCTGCGGATCGAGGTCGAGGACGATGGATGCGGCGTGGCGGAGGATCTGCGCGACCGGCTGACCCTGCCCGGCGTCAGCGGCCGAGCCGATGGCAGCGGCCTGGGCCTGGCGGTAGTCGATGCGATCGCCCGCGAACACGGCGGTCAGTTGAGCTACGACAGCCAAGCCGGTCGCACCCGTTTCGTGCTTCGGATCCCGTTGGAGGACGGAGTCAAAAGCAGCCCGTAGGAGTGCTAGAGCCTCGGGGTCGGAATCGGAATCGGAATCGGTATCGACCCTTGCCCGCCGAATCCGACTGCCTCCTCGTGAAGCTGTAGCCACGTCGTTCTCTCTGACGACGTTGATGACTGCCCGGTACACGTCCGTCGTTGGTGGGCAAACCCCATGCCGCTCTCGATTCCGATTCCGATTCCGACCCCGACTCCGACTCCCGGCTTCGCATCCCTTTATCAGCTTGAATCGCGCCCGTCGCGACGCACGTTTCGTGAAATATCCGGGTTACGTTTTACGTAAGAGCAACAGCCGCACGATCCCAGCTCTCCTGGGCCCTGGGCCCTGAGCCCTGGGCCCTGCTCTTCCCAGCCCTCAGCCCTGCCCCAACTCCAGTTACCATCATCCTCCCAGCCCTCGCGCAGACCCGCCTTGACCGCCAAGCAGATCTGGATCGTCGACGATGACCGCGGCATACGCTTCGTGCTCGAGCAGGCGCTGCGCGAGGCGGGACTGCGGGTGCGGGCCTTTGCCGACGCGGAATCGGCGCTCTCCGCACTGGTCGC
>JBGTIE010000259.1:0-2395 GCA_041745855.1 Lysobacterales bacterium
GATCACCAGTTCGCCGCCGCTGTTGAACAAGAAGCCGCCGCCCGCCACATCGCGCTGCATGACATGTTGACCGGCTTGCCCAATCGTGCCTTGTTCGAAGATCGCTTGGCGCACGGCCTGGAGCAGGCCAGGCGACACGACTGGAGCATCGCGGTGATGTTCATAGATCTGGACGGATTCAAACGCATCAACGATGAATTGGGTCACGCCTGTGGTGATCGCGTGCTGCAATCGGTGGCTCAGCGACTATCCGCCAACGCCCGCAGCATGGACACGATCGGCCGCTATGGTGGCGACGAATTCGTCTTCCTGCTGACCGAGGTCAAGGATGAGGCCAGTGCTGCCAAGGTTGCGGAAAAGCTGATCGAAGCCCTGCATGCGCCTTGCGAATTGGATGCCGATGCTGGGCCGGCCCCCGTCATCCGCGCCAGCGTCGGCATTGCCATCTTTCCGCAGCACGGTGATACCGCCGAGTTGCTGCTGCGAAGCGCAGACACCGCAATGTACAAGGCCAAGCAAAGTAGATCGGGTCATGCCTTTGCTGGTTAGCGTTCGTCCCCCAGGCGAGGCAACGCGCAGGCGTTGCGCAGCTCGCCCCATACCCTGCGGCCATAGCTACCGCAGCCACAAGCGAGTACAGCCATGGTGCACGAATTCATCACTGCCAATCACGACGAACTGGTCGAGCGCTGCCGGCTGAAGTCCGCCAAGCGCAACTCATCCTTGCCGGACGCTACACGTGGCAATGGCGTGTCGCTGTTTCTCGATCAGCTCGCCGATATCCTGCGAATTGAGCAGACATCGACAGCACGGGGGGAGTCTGCATCACAGACCGCCTCCCCGGAATCAAGGCTTGTACGCGACGCTGCCCAGCACGGCGAACACTTGTCCAACCAGGGTTTTGGCGTTGACCATGTAGTGCACGAGTATGGTGACGTCTGCCAATCCGTGACCGAGCTTGCGTTGGAAACCCGGACGCCGGTCACCACCGACGAGTTTCGAACCTTGAACCGTTGTCTGGACGATGCCATCGCGGGCGCCGTAGCGGTGCACGGCGCACTCAGTCAGCAACTGACCGCCGATCGCAGCGCCGCCCTGGAACAACCCCTGCGCCAGCTGGTCGGTGACCATCAGCGCCTGGTCGCCATCGCCATCCATGCCTATGCAGCACTCAAGACTGGCCATGTGGGCGTAACCGGCGCCACTAGCGCCTTGCTGGGTCATAGCTTGAACGAGTTGGCCGACCTCACCGAAAACGTGCTGCCACCGGACCCAGCGCAGGTGCGCGGGACGCAGGGCTCGTTGACCGCTTGAAATTCGCGGCCGTCGGCATGGCCAGGACCAGAGGATTGATCCCGTCGGCCCAAGCCGTGTTTGAGTGCCGGCACGCTTCCGACTTCCGGCTCGCTGCCGAGGTCATTGATACCGTCCTGAGGCGAGCCTCCGCATGAACCCATGGCGTTAATTATAGCTTCGTCATTGCGAGACGCCTTTTCCGGACTCGAAATGCACACGGGCCATGAACCCTCGTCATCGCGAGGGAGCCTAAGCGACTGCGGCGATCCAGTTGCGTTTCGCTGTTGCTTTACCGCCCTGAAAGGGCAGCACACGTTAGCCTGGGGCAACGCCCCAGGAAACCGGACCACGACGACCAGAGCCCTGAAGGGGCGAACCATGGTCGGATGCTGGACCGGCGGCCCGGATCAGGCGCGCTGCCTATACGGTCAGGCCGGTTTGCCGCACGTACGAAAATTGGGCGCCCCTTCAGGGCTCGGGACCGACGCGCTGCTTACCTGGGGCGTTGCCTCAGGCTAACTTGTGCTGCCCGTTGGGGCGAAGAGCACAGCGTGGCAACCATTGTTTTATATCAAGAACTTACGATATGGGTTCATGGAGAGGCATGGGCGGCCTGCGATTGGGGGCTCGCCGGTGACTGCAGCGCATGCCGTGGCAATCCAGCAGTATCCGGCAGGTCAGCTTGAACCGCTGAAAAGCTTGTCGATCGCACGTGCGTAGCCGTCCGCCTTGCCCGGCTGGTCGCGCAACGCCAGCCAAGTCCTGAACTGCGGCTCGTCCAGCAAGACGCCGGGCGGAACTCGGAAGAGATCATAGGGACGATCGTCCAGCAGGTCCTCCAGCGATTCACCGTCGAGCAGCGTCAGATCAAGTATCCGTGGCAAGGCGCTCCCCAATGACCAGATCGCGGCGGACCGCGGCTGGAGCCATGCTACCTACTGCCATATGCGAAGGGTGCGATTCAAACTGATGCAGAAGCGGCTCTCGTCAACGCCGAATTCGCTGCCGCCAGGGAGCTCACCTCGGGGTCGGGGTCGGAATCGGTATCGGAATCGGTCCTTGCTCGGCGAATCCGACTGCCTTTTCGTGACCCTTGTAG
>JBGTIE010000260.1:0-3594 GCA_041745855.1 Lysobacterales bacterium
GTTAGCCTGGGGCAACGCCCCAGGAAAACCGGACCACGAAACCAGAGCCCTGAAGGGGCGAACCATGGTCGGCTGCTGAACCGGTGGTGCGGTTCAAGGTGCTCTGTCTACACGGTCATGCCGGTTAGCCGCACGTGCGGATATTGGCCGCCCTTTCAGGGCTCGGGATCTCTAACGGTGCCTACCTGGGGCGCTGCCCCAGGCTAACTTGTGCTGCCCCGTCGGGGCGAAAAGCACGGCGTGGCGAGCGGCTAATAAATCAATAACTTGCGCTATGGGTTCATGGGGAGGGAACAGATGTGGTTCGGCGGTAGTTTTGGGCAAGGGCTCAGGGCCCAGGTCCAGTCAGAGCAAGCGCAGCTTGGCGGATACTCCCGACTCCCGAATCCCGACTCCTGCTTGCCGGCGGATGGCGCTTGCTCGGAGCATTCAGCGGTCCAACTCCCGCTTGCGCTCCGGTGCCTGATCAGTCTCCGTAGCCGATGGGGTGGCGACCGCTTCGGGCAGCGGCGGCAACGGCTGTTCGGCCGCATGCGATCCATACGGCATGCTGCCTTCGATCTGCTGGTGGGTGTACTCGGCGCGGGCAAAACGGATCTTCTCGGCAAAGCGACGGGCCTGATGCCGATCGGCGAAGCGCACCCGCAAGCGCAGCCGGCCGTGCTTGGCCGACGGCACCTTGCTGAGCATCGAGAAATCGTTCAGACGCAGCTCCACATAGGGCATCAGCCAGAACCAGCCCAGCTTGAAATCCAGCTGCTCGATCGCCTCGAGCGGCATGATCAGCTCGGTGGTCTTGGATTTCAGCAGCCCGAACAGCGCATCGGCCGTCTGGAAGGACAACTTCAGACTCTGACCATCGAAGCTCAGGATGCCGTGTACATCCCCCAGCCCCTCGTAGGCCTCGGCAAAGACCGCGATCGAGCTCCGATTGAACAGCCCGCCGAGTTGTTCGCTGGCCATGCGTGATTCCTTTTCGGATCAGTAGACGTGAACGGCGTACAGGATCGCATTGACTGGGGGCGAAGGCGAATGCCATTGGTGCCAGGGCTGAGGGCTGAGGGCTGAGGGGTCAGGCTTGCTGTTGCGAAGCGATCTGATGCTTTGGGCTCGCGACCGCCGCTTGACGATCCCGTGCGGCTTTGCGACGCGCTCTTGCTTTTCTGATCCCTCAGCCCTCAGCCCTCAGCCCTGCTCTTGGACCCCTCAGCCCTCAGCCCTCAGCCCCGCTTTTCGCTGGCATACTCCCGCCCTGGCTAAACTGGGGAGAGGAAGGCCATGGCGGGTGTGTCGCAACACGGGATGTGGTCTTCGAAGCTGGGCTTCCTGCTCGCGGCCGTCGGTTCGGCGGTGGGGCTGGGCAATATCTGGCGCTTTTCCTATGTCACGGCCGAGAACGGTGGCGGCGCCTTCGTGCTGCTCTACCTGGCCGCCATTGCGCTGGTCGGGCTGCCGGTGATGATCGCCGAGGTGTTGATTGGCCGGGCCGGGCGGGAGAGCCCGATCAACTCGCTGCTCAATCTGGCGCGCAACTCGAAGGCTTCCTCGGCATGGTCGCTGATCGGCTGGTCCGGCCTGGCCGCCGGCGTGCTGATCCTGTCCTTCTACTGCATCATCGCCGGCTGGACCCTCAGCTACGGCCTGACCTACCTGACCGGCTTGTTCACTGCCGGCCCTGCCATCGCCGATCCGGGTGCGCACTTCGGCGCGCTGACCGGCAGTACCGGCACCCTGCTGTTCTGGCACTTCCTGTTCATCGGGCTGACCATCTTCGTCGTCGCCCGCGGGGTCGAGAAGGGCATCGAAACCGCAGTGCGCTTCATGATTCCGTCGCTGTTCCTGATCCTGCTGTCGCTGGTCGTCTATGGCATGACCACCGGCCACTTCAGCCGGACGCTGAGCTATCTGTTCAAGCCCGACTTCTCCGAGGTGACCGGCAGCACGCTGACCGCCGCGCTCGGCCAGGCCTTCTTTTCCCTCAGCCTGGGTATGGCCGGCTTGATGGCCTATGGCGCCTACGTGCCGGACAAGCTCTCGCTTCCAAAGCTGTGCGGAATCATCTGCGTCGCCGACACGTCGGTGGCATTGCTGGCGGGCCTGGCGATCTTCCCGATCGTGTTCGCCTTTGCGCTGGACCCGCAGACCGCCGGTCCTGGTCTGGTCTTCGTCGCCTTGCCGAACGCTTTCGGGCAGATGGGTTGGGGCGATCTCTACGGGCTGGCGTTCTTCATCCTGCTCGCCTTCGCCGCCTGGAGTTCGACCATCTCGCTGCTCGAAGGCGGTACCGCCTATCTGGTCGAACGCGGTTTCACCCGACCGATCGCGGCGCTGCTGCTCGGCGGTACTGCAGGCACGGTCGGCATAGCCAGCGTGTTGAGCTTCACCCACTGGTCGGAGGTCCGGTTGTTCGGCCGCAATATCCTGGACTTCACCGATTATGTGGCGAGCAACGTGCTGCTGCCGCTCGGGGGCCTGGCGATCGCCATCTTCGCCGGCTGGATCCTGCTCGAACGCCTTCGCCGCGAGCAGCTGGCCGATCTGGGCAACGGCAGTTACGCGCTATGGCTGAACCTGACCCGCTTCGTCGCGCCGGTGCTGATCTTGCTGGTGTTCTTGAGCAGTGTGGGGGTTATTTAGGGCTGAGGGGTGAGGGCTGAGGGGTCAGAAGAGCAGTTTCAGTGGCCCGTTTTTAGGGCCCAGGGCCCAGGGCACAGGGCCCAGAAGAGCCGCGGTGGAGCGCGTAGGATGTCGGTGAGCTCAGCGAAGCGCATCAGGCAAGGGCCCAGGGCCCAGGGCACAGGGCCCAGAAGAGCCGCGATGGAGCGCGTAGGATGTCGGTGAGCTCAGCGAACCGCATCAGGCTAGGGCCCAGGGCACAGGGCCCAGGGCCCAAAAGAGCTGGGGCGCTGCGGTTGTGCGCTCTTGCTCTTACGTAAAACCTAAAACCTAAAACGGCTCTTCCCAGCGCGTAGGATGTCCAACTAGCCAAGGGGAATTCGTGATGTCGACAGGCTCCAGTAGCTTTCGTTTGCGCAATGCCCTGGTCGGCCTGGGCGCCACGCTCTTGCTCGGCGGCTGTTCCGAGCCGGCGCCGCCACCGCCTGCCGCGGTACCGCAAGTGCACACTTCAGCCGCCGACCTGGTGCTGCGCGGCGGCCGGATTGCGACCGTCGATGCCGAGTTGGGCGAGCAGCAGGCGATCGCTGTTCGTGGGCATGAGATCGTTGCGGTTGGGAGCAACGCCGATGTTGCCCCGCTGATCGGCGGGAATACCCAGGTCATCGAGCTGGACGGTCGGCGGGTGGTTCCGGGCTTCATCGAAGGGCACGGCCACTTTTTGAGTCTCGGCCAGTCCAAACAGATCCTCGACCTGTCCGGCGTGCGCGAGTGGGATCAGCTGGTGACGATGGTTGCCGAGGCGGTCGCGCAGGCCGAGCCTGGCGCCTGGATCCTGGGTCGCGGCTGGCATCAGGACCGGCTGGACTCGGTGCCGGCCGATGCGATCGACGGTGTTCCGCGCAACGACAGCCTCAATGCGGTCTCGCCCGACAACCCTACGGCCGCCTTCGAGCTACCTGCGGGTCCGGCGGCGCT
>JBGTIE010000261.1:0-2569 GCA_041745855.1 Lysobacterales bacterium
AAGTGGCGGAGGGCCGCCAGATATTCCCGTCGCTCACGGTTGAAGAAAATCTGGTCCTAGGGGGCGCATTGAAGCGGGCTGCGGCCCGACGCAGAGAGAACTTCGAGCGTGTCTATAAGATGTTCCCGAAGCTCGACGAAAGGCGCGACCAAAAGGCTGGGACACTATCGGGCGGAGAACAACAGATGCTGGCCATTGGCAGATGCCTTATGAGCGAGCCGCGGCTGATTATGTTCGACGAGCCGTCGCTGGGCTTGTCGCCGATGATGGTGGAGCTGGTATTCGATGCGATCGTGGCGCTGAAAGCATCCGGAATGTCCATTTTGCTGATCGAGCAAAATGTCGCGGAGTCGCTCGAAATTGCCGATTTCGCGGCGGTGCTACAAAATGGCTTGATCGCCTTCAGTGGAACCGCCCAGGAGATCAAGTGCGACGAGCGTATTCAGAGTGCCTATCTAGGAATCTGATTGCTCCAAAAAATGATTCTCAACTAACTTTATGCATCGCCTAGCGCGTCAACTCGACCCCTACCTGCCGATACAGACCGATGCATTCGTCTCGGAGAACGTCGCTTTCAACACTCAAGTTCCAGCCCACCATCGCTGCGAAATTCTCAGCGGAATAACTCTGAAAATTAAACGCACCTATGGACGAAAGATCATGAATTCTAGCGCCGATCACGAGCCGATTTACTTCCGCATTTAGGAGCGCGCCCAGACACATCGGACACGGTTCGCAAGTAGCGTAGAAGACGCAATCCGACAAAATTCTTCTGCCCAACTTCTGTGAAGCCGCTCGTATGGCAAGCGTTTCTGCATGGGCCGTCGGGTCGCACTTCATCACCTTCAGGCTGTGTGTTCGAGCTATGACCTCATCGTCCAACGCAACAACCGCACCGAAAGGCTGTTCATTTTCAGAAACGCCTATTAGCGCTTCCTCTATCGCCAATTTCATAAAATCTATTCGACTGCGCATGAAATAATCCGCAACGTAGTTTATTACTTGGTGCTCACCGAATCTTGCTGTGGAGCTGTCGCTAGCCTCTCCCGGCTACAACCATCGAGGCCGATGAGCGCCTCTCTTTCCAGAAAACCCATGCTACCATTTCGACAATTCGGAGACGCTCAAACCGGTCTTCTTTGCGAGAAACGAGAGGTCTACGTAATCTTCCACTTTCCCGCTGTGATCTTCTTTAACCCATCCGAGTTCAACCATCTCTCGTGCCATTCGCTTTATAGCATCAACATCTGTTCGATAATGATACCTCCAAAAATCACGCTCTTGCATCGCGACAACAGGGTCGGGCAGTCGCGAATACTTTTTCTCAAACTCCACCTGTTTTTCCATGTCGTTTATGAAAAGATTCATCGCATCGACATGTGACGAGACGATCCGTTGTACGAGGTCAGGCTTTTCCTGCACCAATTTGCGGGAGACAATGAAACCTATCTCTTGCTTTCCAAACACTCCGCCGAACAAATGTTTGTAAAGTGCTCCGTGCCCGTTTGTGATTGAAATTGCAGCAAAACTGGGTAGCGCTACCGCCATGTCGATTTCGCCGGCTTCTAACGCGCGCGGGTGGTTAGGGTAGGGAACGTTGACAAACGCAACATCTTTCTCAGGATCCAAGGCCAGTGATTTCAGATAAACTGAAGTCTTTGCGTGATTAATCGAGCCGCTCGGTGCGCCGATGAGCAAAGGTTTGCCTGCCGCCCGCCGCGCAAGCACTAGGGATCTCAGCGCCGACTCATCGTCAAGCGTAAGCGCAAGCGCTTTGCGCGAAACGAGAACGACGGTGCCGCCGCCCCAGCCGCACACCCAGCTTACCGGTATGCCTTCGCTTACAGCCCGAATAAGGTGCTGCACAGTCGTGTTCGCTACCTCAAGCTCGCCCTGTTCAAGCGCTAGTAGTGCCGATGTGCTGTCGCGGAAATCTTTCATGTCGTAGGCGATATTATTCTTCTTGCCTGCATCCAACAGAGTTGTACGTAAGGCGCCCAGAGCACCGATTTGAACCCCATGCCGAACTTTGTCGGCCGCATGTGCTGGCCGCAGCAGAACCGTCGGCAGAGCGACACCCGCAGCGGCCGCGCTAAGGACCTTTCCAAGGTGGCGTCGTGTTAGTCCATTCGTCATTCTGATGTCTCCCGCGTGTTGAAGCTATTGGTCGCACCGCGCTCAACTAGCAATTCTCGTGCCTTCAACGATGGAGATTCTCGGCGCGATCATTCCTGGCCAGTAGACGAAGGGGAATGAATGAGATGAAATCAGCAACTGCGAATGAGTTTTGCTGGACCTAGGGCCAAAAATCCATCGAGGCAGGGACTAGACTCTCTCGAACTGCCGAGATCTTTTGGCCCGGCAATGCCGACATTAGGTTCTTTTGGCCCAATGCGGCACTGAAACTTTTATGCCACTGAATTTTTAACATCGGCTATGAACAGCTGTCAATGTTGAACAGATTGCCCACGGGCGAGGTGTCCAAAATCTTACGCTCATTGATCTGGCGCCCGCTTCGGCTGATAGCCCGGACGGCATGATCCTTGCTCATGATCCTTGCTATAGAGTC
>JBGTIE010000262.1:0-9371 GCA_041745855.1 Lysobacterales bacterium
GTATCCGATCTTCCAGCCGGTGATGTGGTAGGTCTTGCCGAAGCTGGATATCGCGAAGCTGCGCTCGCGCAACTGGGGATGAGCGAGCACGGTGGCGTGCTCGCGACCATCGAAGATGATGTGCTCGTAGACCTCGTCGGAGAGCACATAGATGTCACGATCGCCAATCAGCATCGCCAGCCGGTCCAGATCCGAGCGCGCCAGCGCCGCACCGGTCGGGTTCTGCGGCGAGTTGATCAGGATCATCCGGGTGCGATCGCTGATCGCTTCGGCGAGATGGTCGAAGGGCAGCCCGAAATCCGGCGGCTGCAGCGCCAGGTGCACCGCGCGGCCGCCCTGCAGCTCGATCGCCGGTTCGTAGGAGTCGTAGCAGGGATCGAAGATGATCACCTCGTCACCCGGCCGGACCACTGCCGCAATCGCCGCGAACAAGGCCTCGGTCGCGCCGCTGGTGACCGTCACCTCCAGATCGGCATCGACCGCGCAGCCGTAGAGCGCTTCGGTCTTCAAGGCGATCTGCTGGCGCAGCTGCGGGATGCCGGTCATCGGCGCGTACTGGTTGCGACCGTCGTTCATGGCCCGGGTCAACGCATCCTTGAGCGCCTGCGGTCCCTCGAAGTCGGGAAAACCCTGACCCAGATTGATCGCCTGCTGCTCGGCCGCAAGCTGGCTCATCACGGCAAAGATGGTGGTACCGACCTTGGGCAGCTTGCTCTGCAATGGCGTCATGGGCGATCAGGTTCCGGGGTGCGGAGGCGCACATGGTAGCCGAGACCACCGTCGCTTGACCCGACTCGACAGCGGCGCGACAAGATCAAGAGCTGATTTACCACAAAGGACACGAAGGACACGAAGGAGAGCAAAGCAAAGCAAAAGCTGATCCATCTGTGGTTAAAAATGCTCTTAAGGCTTTGCTCTTGCTCTTGCTTTCCTTTGTGTCCTTTGTGTCCTTTGTTTTGAAAGCACTTGCCCTTGAAAGCACTTGCCCTTGAAAGCTCTTGCCCTTGAAAGCTCTTGCCCTCGAATCACCCCAGCAGCACCAGTTCCTCACTGGAGGTCGGGTGGATCGCGATGGTGGCGTCGAAGTCGGCCTTGCAGGCACCCATCTTGATCGCGACCGCGAAGCCCTGCAGCATCTCGTCGACGCCCGGGCCAATCAGGTGCAGACCGATCACCTTCTCCTCCACGCCGACACAGACCATCTTCATGAAAGTCTGCGCCTCACGTCGACCAGCCAGCGACCACTGCATCGGCGTGAAGCGGGCGCGGTAAACCTGCACGGCTTCGCGGCCATGGCTGGCCACCGCCGCTGCCTCACTCGGGCCGATCGTCGCTACCGGCGGATGCGAAAAGACCACGCTCGGCACCATGTGCGGGTCGAAGCGGGCCTCTGGCTGCCCGCCGAACAGGCGATCGGCCAACTTGCGGCCCTGCTCGATCGCCACAGGTGTCAGTGCGATCGGTCCGGTCAGGTCACCGAGTGCGTAGACGCCCGCCTCGGCGGTGTTCTGCTGTGGATCGACCAGGATGTGCCCGTAGTCATCGCGCTGGACCGCGGTCGACTCCAGGCCGAGTCCGGCGCTGTTGGGATGGCGGCCGATCGCCTGGATCACGCAATCGAAGGGCCCGATGGACTCGCCGCCAGCCAGCCGCAGCGTCGTCGTGTCGCTATCGGCTGCTTCCAGTGCGGCGACCGGAGCGTCTGCGTGGACGCGGATCTGGTGCTCGACCAGTCTCTCGGCCATCACCATCCCGAGTTCCTCATCAAAGTGACTGAGCAGGCGCGGACCACGCGCGACCAGCGCCACCTCCGAACCGAGCGCAGCCAGCACACCGGCCAGCTCGACCGCGATGTAACCCGAACCAATCAACGCGACGCGCCGCGGCTGCGCTTTCAACTCGAAAAAACCGTCCGAGTCGATCGCCCGTTCGGCGCCAGGAATGGCCAGATGCGTCGCGCTGCCGCCGGTGGCCAGCAGAATGTGCGTGGCTGCAAGGGTCTGCTCACCAACAGCCACCCTGCCCTCGCCCAACAGACGGCCGACGCCGCTATAGCGGGTAATGTCCGCCGCGCTCAGGCGGCGGTCATAGGAGGCATGGATGCGACCGATATAAGCCTCGCGCTCGGCCACGAAATGAGCCCAGTCGACCTCGGCGCTCGGCAGATCGAAACCATAGCTGCGCGCCAGCGCGATCTGCTCGGCCGCCTCGGCCAGATACCACATCGCCTTCTTCGGCACACAGCCTACATTGACACAGGTCCCACCCACCCGATCCCGCTCGATCAACGCCACCCGCGCTCCATGTTTGGCCGCCCTGAAGGCACTACCGAGGCCGCCGGAACCGGCGCCGATGACGATGTAGTCGAAGTTTTCGGTTTTTTTGGGGGGCATGGCGGCGGCGTGGTTGGTGTTGTGAGGGAAATAAAGCGCTTTAGGTTTCAAGTTTCAAGTTTTAGGGTAAGAGCGAAGGTCAAGTGCGGGAGCGCAGAGCGAAGACCCCAGCGTCAAGCCGATGCGGACGCTCTTGATCTGAACCCTAAAACCTAAAACCTAAAACCGCTCTTGCTATCAAACCTCGAAAGCCCAAACGGCCCCGGATCAAGATCTGTTTCCTGACCGAGAATCATCTGCCTAACCATCAACCCGGTTGCCGCCGACATACTGACCCCCAACATCCCGTGACCGGTGGCCAACCAGATCCCTTGCAGACCTGGGACGGGGCCGATCAGGGGCAGGTCGTCGGGAGTCATTGGGCGCCAACCGTACCAGCGC
The DNA here is from genome assembly GCA_041745855.1 of Lysobacterales bacterium. Lineage (GTDB taxonomy): Bacteria > Pseudomonadota > Gammaproteobacteria > Xanthomonadales > SZUA-5 > JAWLAT01. The sequence goes on from JBGTIE010000262.1 coordinate 2,775, forward strand.
TCCTGGACGGTAGCACCCATCGGTTCGATCAGATACTCGCGTGCGGCTCGCTCCAGCGCGGCCAGGCGACGCTCGTTGAGGGTCTCGTCGTAGCCGGCAAACTCCATCGTGCTGCCGAGCCGGTAACCGCTGCCCCAGCTGGTGACGCAGACGCTGCGTTCCTTCAGCACCAGTGGCCGTTGCGGACAGATTTCGGGTCGGCTGTAGGTGATCGAATAGCCCTTGCCGGGCTGGATCGGCAAATGGATCGACAGTTGGCGGAACAATTGCGGGCTCCAGGCGCCGAGCGCGCAGATGATCTGGCCCGCCTGCAGCCGGCGTCCGTCACGCAGCCAGACCGCCTCGATCCGATCACCACGTCGCTCGAAGCCGGTGGCCTCGGCCGGCGCCTCGATGATTCCGCCCAGGCGCTCGACCTCGGCGACGAGACCGTCGATCAGCCGGTCCGGCCGCAGGTGGCCATCCTGAACGTGTAGCAGACCACCGACGATCTCCGGTCGCAGCGCCGGCTCCAGTGCCAGCACCTCGTTCTGGTCCAGCAGTCGCGCTTCCAGGCCCAGCGGCGCAAGTCGCGCCGGCAGTTCGGCATATTCGGCGAGCGACGCCTGATCACGAAAGGCGTACAGCAGACCGTCATTGCGATACTCGCAATCGATGCCAGTCTCGCTCAGAAACTCGTCCAGCACGCGCCGCGACTGCAGCAGGATCGCCGCCCGATGCGTTGCCGCGTGGCGTGCGCGCTCGCTGTTGCACTGGCGCGCGAAGCGCAGCATCCATGCCCACAGGGCCGGATCCCATCGCGGCTTGACGTACAACGGGGCGTCGTCCTGGAGCATCCAGCGCATCGCCCGAGCAATCACGCCGGGCTCGGCCAGTGGCGGCGCATGGCTGGGTGTGAGAGTGCCGCAATTGCCATGCGAACTGCCGGCGCCGGGACTGCCGCGATCGATGATCCGGACCGAACGACCGGCCTGCAGCAATTGCCAGGCACAGGACAGACCGATGACGCCGGCCCCGAGTATCAGCACATCGCTGCGCCGCGGACTGGAACCGGCAGTCATGTCCGGCTTAGCTTTCCACCGCCGGTGTGCTGCGACGGGCTCGCCGTGGTTGCGGGCGGAGCAGCTTGCGGTCCTCTTCCAGCCACCAGTCATCGTCGACCGGCGAGTCTTCCAGCAATGCTTCGGGAATGTCCGAATGCCAACGCAGGCTGCCGCGGCCGTGGCCCAGGTCGAGCAGGTAATTGAGCCACTTCTCACAGAATACGTTCATCCGTAAACGATGATCGGCAATCGCGCGCGCCGGCGTCTGCGGTAGGAACAAGCGGTGCAGGATGTTGTGGTAGCGACAGTGGGTGACCTCGGCCTGGCGGGCGTCGTGATAGACGCGCAGGAAGGCGCAGGGTTCGGATTCTTCACCCTCAGGCAGCTGATGGGTCAGTCGCAGGAACGTAGTGTAGGGCGCCTTGCCGAGCACATCGAGCACCAGCGTCGGGTGCTCGTCCATGCTCGAGTGGTAGCGCCCCAGTTCCACCTCACGCAGATCGACCAGACGTCCGAGCAGGGTGTAGCTGGAGGTGTACAGCCCCATCAGTTGCTGGAACCGGTTCGGCAGCAAGCTCATACCCATGGCAGGCCTCCGCGGCTGCGGCGCAGCACGGCAGTCCCGCCACGGCGGAAGCAACGGGAAGTACACAGCCAGTTGGAACTCGCAAAAGTCATCGAATACCGTCTGCTCAAATCTCGACCGACAATGATGGGGCCCTTTGCGGCAGATGCAAGTGCCGAGCGCATGGTTGGGGCGTCAGAGGACCTGGCGGAGGAGTCGCTGTTGTGAGGCCCAGGGCCCAGGGCCCAGGGCATAGGGCCCAGAGGCATGAGACTTCGAAGTAGTCCGGCGCGCGCTGGGCCCTGGGCCCTGAGCCCTGGGCCCTCGCTTTCTCAGCCCTGCCCCCACGTCACAAACTGACCAAAAAACGCACTTCCAGCCCCAAAACGCTTGCACCATACGGCTGCGTATGTCAGGATGCACCGCGCTTCGGATCTCAGCAATGCTGAACCGGCGCAGAATTACCAATCACGTTCTGGGGAGGACGACCGTGTTTCGAAGCTTGATGACTCTTTTCTTCTGCCTGGCCGCGAGTACGGCGATGGCGAACACCGGCGTGGCATTTGTCCACGGCACCGGCAAACAAACCAACGCGCTCGACGACTACTGGCAATCGGCCTTCGTCAATTCGGTTCGTCAGGGCCTGCCGAATCAGGCGAACTACACGGTCATCAACTGCGATTTCGGTCAGTACATGTGGGACGGCCGCGCCGCCGGTTGCCTGGCCGGTCAGCTGACCAGCTTCATCAACACCCGCGGTATCACCGATCTGGTCGTCATCACCCACTCCAATGGGGGCAACGTGATGCGCTGGATCATGTCCAATCCGACCTGGGACAGCCGCTACCCGAACATCATCAGCAAGATCCGCTGGGTCAACGCGCTGGCGCCATCGAGCAAGGGCACGCCGCTGGCCGATGCAGTAATGGCCGGCAACATCTTCGAGGCCGCGCTGGGCTGGTTGCTCGGCTACCAGAGTGACGCGGTGCGGATGCAGCAGGTCAGCTGGATGGTTTTCTACAACGCCAACTATCTGCTCGGCACCGCCGGCCGGCCGGCGTTGCCGAAAGGCTTCTGGTCGGTCGTCGGAACCGATGTGGAAACGGCGATCTGGGACCCGAACAGCTACTGCGGCGGCTATCACCTGAACCTCGGGCTGGAAATCACCCAGGCGTGGCTGGACAGCTGTTCGGACGGCTTCCTGAACTGCTCCAGCCAGAACGGCGCCGGCAGGGTCTGGTTCTATGACACCAGCCGGATGGCCGGCGGCGAGCCGCTCAGTCACAACCAGTCGCGTCGGGCCTGCTTTGGCCTGGACGTCATCCTGCGCAACGATCTTTGAGGGAGGCCACCATGATCCGTTCCATCCTGACTCTGGCTGTACTGACCCTCTCGCTGCAGGCCCACGCCAACGGACTGCTGCCCGCCGGCACCAATGATCTGGTCGCCGACACGCTGTCGAACGTAGCTATCGATCCTGGTCGGGCCATGCCGACCGAAGAACTCCACTACGCCTGGCCGCTGGACAAGGGCATCGCACTAGATGTCGCGGCGGCGCCGTATCAGGCCGAAAGCCGCGAGTTCTGGGCCGACCATGACGCCGATGCGCTCCAGCGCGGTATCCGCATCCATACCACCACCCCCGCCGCACTGGTCCGGCTCAGTCCGATCGGCACGGTGCGGGCGCCGCTGCAGCCGGCCGACCTGGTGATCGAGCGCAACGGCCGATTGCTGACCAACAGCAGCGCGCTGGTCAGCGTCGCCCGGCCGCAGGATCTGGCCGAAGGTACCGCGCCCTTTCCCGAGGGCAGCAGTGCCTTCCGCTTCGACGCGACCCTCGGCGCCGGTGAGTTCATCCTGCGCGCACCGACCGCCAGCGATCGCTATCTGGTGCATGTGTACGAGCCTGCCAGCAATGACGTGCTCAAGCTTGCGGCGGCTACCGATGCGCATCTGGCGGGCGGCAATCTCAAGCTCAAGGCCGACTTCCAGCGCAGTGGCCGCAGCGTCGCCGTCGACCGGATGGCCGGTGTGCTGACCGCGCCGGACGGCCGCAGCTTCGAGCTGCGCTTTACCCGCCAGCGTGATGGCAGCCATCAGGCCAGTCTGCCGACCCCGCCTGCTGCGGCCATGGGCGGGCCGGTGCTGTGGGAAGTACATACCTTCAGCAGTGCTGGTGAGGTCTTGCGCGACGCCAAGACGGCGATCGCCGTGACCAATCCGGTCGCCCGCCTCAACGGTCAAACCGAACAACTCGCCTTGCGTGCCCATGGCACCAATGTCGTGGTCCGCTTCGGCATCGAAAGCGCCGTAAGCAGCCGGCTGCAGCTGACCGGTACGCTGTGGGGCACGGCAGCCAGCGGCGCGCTCGTCCCGGTCGCCACCGCACAGACGGCAAACAGAGTCGACGTCGGCAACGAGGGCATGCTGGAACTGCGCTTCATGACCGGCGTGGTCGATCCAGCCGGCGTCCGCGCACCGTTCGAGATCCGCGATCTGCGCCTGCTGAATCAGGCCGACATGGGCCTGCTCGAACGCCGCGAACGCGCCTGGACCTCGGCCGGGGCGTCTATCGATCGTTAAAAAACAAAAGCTTAGAGCATTTCAACACAAAGGACACAAAGGACACAAAGGAAGAGCTTCCAAAGGGATGGCGCTCTCTCATCTTGCTCTTGGCAATGAGCCATTAAGAGATCTTCGCTTTTGCTCTCCTTTGTGTCCTTTGTGTCCTTTGTGGTCAATCAGCTCTTGGCTCTTTCGAGCGCTGACGCTGGCAAGCGTGAAGCCCGCTAACTGCCTCCACCTACCCACAAACCCAGCGGTATCAGCACCATCAGGCCGAGTAGCAGCACGATGGCAAGCACGGTGGCGAGCATGCCGAGGGGATTGGCACGGATGGCGTCGAGCAGGGTGGGTGCAGTGCCAGCCGCCTTGGCTTCCGCCCACTCGGCGCGAACACGCTCGGCTCGTTGCGCCTGATAGGCGTCCATCGCCGTCCGTGCACGGGGGTAGTCGGCCTCTTCCCGGACCCAGATGCCGCCGGCCGAGATGCCCCAACGGTTGGGTGGCGTCTGGTACCAGTCGATCTGGTGCGCATCGAGCATCGCGCCGACTTCCTCGGCTTCATCGTCAGGCACGTGACGCAGGTTGAGCAGAAGCTTGGGCATGCGCCGATGATAGCGGGAAGGAGGGAGCTTCGGCGGCTTCCGACCGATGGCACGAGTCATTCTGGCCCCTGGTGCCAACCGGGCTCGCACTAACAGAGTCGGGAGTCGGGAGTCGGGAGTACGCAGCGTGGAGAGGTTCGCGTTTCCCGGCAGTGTTTGGGCGGCGAGCCGTAAAGCATCTCCGCTCTGGCTCGAGCTCTGAGCTCTTGCCCTTATTCCCGACTCCCGACTCATAACTCCGCTCTGGCTCGCGCTGAGCTCTTGCCCTTACTCCCGACTCCCAACTCCCGACTCCCAACTCCCAACTCCCAACTCCCGACTCATGAACCCGCTTACTGGCGCGGTTCGCCGTTACGGTTGACTGCGATGTACTGGCCCGGCGCGTCTTCCATCCGGACCCAGTGTTCCTGGTTGCGATGGTTGTAGCTGACGTCCCAGTACAACGGGTGGCCGCTGACACGGGTCTCACAGCGCTGCACATCTCGTCCATAACCACGCCGGTCGTGACGGCCGTCCCGGCCCGAGTTGGAGCCGATTGCCGCACCGATGGCTGCGCCACCGACAGTCGCCGCGGTCTGACCACTACCACTACCGACCTGATGACCCAGGATGCCGCCGATGATCGCGCCGGCAACGGCCCCTCCCGTGTTGCTGTCGCCACGTCGACGATCCTGGACGTGCTCACGCTCGATCCAGCACTCCTGCTCGCCCCGGCCCATTACTGCGCGCGCCGAGGTCACCCTGGCGCGGTAGGTCCGCTCATTCGGCCGATGCCGATATTGGTAGCCTGGATCGTGCAGTGGCTCGCCGGCAAGATTGTCATAGCGCCTGTTTGCGTTGACCGGGCGGGTCGAGGAAATGCGGTTGCTCAGACCCATCCGCTGCAGCGAGTCATAGCTACCCGGCTGTAGCACCCTGCAGTTGCCGCGGTGCCGGCTATGTTCGCAAACCTCCCAATAGCCGCGCTGCACGATGACTGAGGACGCGCGGTCATTGAAGCCGTATCGGCCAAGATCTCTTATCGCCCGCTGCTCACTGAAGGCGCGGCCACGAAAACCTTCGCCTTCGTAGAAAGTGACCTGCGCCATGACTTGCGATGACAACATCAACGCCGTGGCACACAGGACTGACTTGCTGAACACATTCATTTCGGTCTCCAACGTGGGGGCCGCGCCCAAACCAGATGAATGAGCACCAACCCGGCGGCCAGACCACCGCCTGACCGCAAGACTGCCCCCAGCGCTGTGCTGAGTCTGTGCGATGGAGTACACACCCGCGACCGCGTGATCGGCGTGCGTTCAGCTAACGCATCGTGAGGACACTGCGGGAATCTGCGAGGGCGCGGAGCTGGCGAAGGTAGAGTTCGCAAGGACCGAAAATGAGCAAGGCAAGCCAAAGCAAAGCAACAAAGCAAAGCAAAGCAGATTGACCACAAAGGACTCAACGGACACGAAGGAGAGCTTTCAGAACAGTCGGCACGGTGTCCTCGACGTAACCCCGGGACTGGGCCATCCAACACCTCGTCGCGCCCTGAAATCTTGCTTTTGCTCTCCTTAGCTTTTGCTCTCCTTGCATTTGCTCTCCTTTGTGTCCTTTGTGTCCTTTGTGTTGAATCGCTCTGGCTTTGAATCGCTCTGGCTCGGTTGCCCCCTTAACCGGCAAGCCACTCCAGCGCATCGGCGAGGCGTTCGATGGCGATCACTTCCAGATCGCCGAAGCGGCGCTGGCGCGGCGCGTTGGCCTTGGCTACCAGGGCGCGCTTGAAGCCGTGCGCGGCGGCTTCCTTCAGGCGCTCCTCGCCCTGCGAGACCGGTCGGATCTC
>JBGTIE010000263.1:0-10534 GCA_041745855.1 Lysobacterales bacterium
ATGTGGATCGGTTCGAGCCGCCCAGCCTCGTGTAGGAGCCTGCCTGCAGGCGAACCAGGTTGCGATGTGGATCGGTTCGAGCCGCCAGGCTCGTGTAGGAGCCTGCCTGCAGGCGAACCAGGTTGCGATGTGGATCGGTTCGAGCCGCCAGGCTCGTGTAGGAGCCTGCCTGGAGGCGAACCAGGTCGCGACGTGGATCGGTTCGAGCCGCCCAGCCTCGTGTAGGAGCCTGGCTGCAGGCGAAGCAGGTTGCGATGTGGATCGGTTCGAGCCGCCAGGCTCGTGTAGGAGGCTGCCTGCAGGCGAGCCGTCGGTCGGCAAGACGAAGAGCCAGGGCAACGACAACAGCAAGAGCTTCGCCAGCAGGCTGGCTCCTACAAGAGCCAAGGGCGAAAGAGCAAGGCAAAAAACAAAGCAAGAGCTTCGCCAGCAGGCTGGCTCCTACAAGAGCCAAGGGCGAAAGAGCAAGGGCAAGGCGCAAATAGCAAAGCAAGAGCTTCGCCAGCAGGCTGGCTCCTACAAGAGCCAAGGGCGAAAGAGCAAGGGCAAAAAGCAAAGCAAGAGCTTCGCCAGCAGGCTGGTTCCTACAAGAGCCAAGGGCAAGGGCTCAGGTCGCCCGGTTAGCCGTCGCCAGCTGCGTGAACTCCGCATTGATCTCGTCCTTGTACCCATGCACGAACAGTACCCCCGTACTCGACTGGATCGTGTCGATCCTCCGAAACGAATCGATACCGATACCGATACCGATACCGACCCCGATTCCGACCCCGATTCCGACCCCGACCCCGACCTCGAGGGGAACTCGCTGCTGAAGAATCACTCCCTTCACCTCCCCGCTATAGGCGCTCGCAGCCGGAAGCACTATCCTGTGCCAACCGGCTTGAATACGGGGGGATGGCCGTCAATCTGCCCGCCTACGAGAACTTCGATCGATACCGCGCGCGCGTGCAATGGCAACTGGCCAATGGCCTGTGCCTGCTGTTCGTCCCGGTGCTGCTCGTGGTTGCCTGGGTCAACTACATCGATGCGCGGCTGCCTTCGGCGATCAACGCAGCGGTCGCCAGCGTGGTGCTGGGAACGCTCGGGCTGTGGTCGTGGCGCCAGGGGGAGGCGAGAGCCGGGCGCGTTTTTTATCTTGGCGGCAGCATCATCCTGGCGCTGTTGCCGCTGGTCGGCATGCTCGAGCAGATCGACGTCCACTATTGGTTCTATCCATTTCCTGCGATCGTGATCTTTGTCGTCACGGGTCGCTGGCTGCTGCCGGTGGTCCTCGGCTATGGCGTTTATGCCAGCGCTTGTCTGCTCCCGGTGCTCGATCCCATCGACGTGGCGCGTTTCGGCTTCAGCTATCTGGTCGGCGCCAGTCTGATCGCAACCTATGCCTTTCTGGTCGGGCGCGCCAGCGGGATCCTGCGCTATTACTCCGAGCACGACCCGCTGACCGGCTGCCTGAACCGGCGCAGTTTCCACGACAGCATGTCATTGCCCGCCGGTACGGATGAGGCCGAGCTGTGGCAGAGCCTGGTCCTGCTCGACATCGACCACTTCAAGGCGGTCAATGACCGCCTCGGTCATCGGGAAGGCGACCGCGTTTTGGCCGAGATCGCCAGCGTGTTGCGACGCGAGCTGGGCGACGCAGGCATGTTGTTCCGTTATGGCGGCGAGGAATTCGCGGTGATGCTGGCCCGCTACGACGCCACCGCCGCCAGCGCCCTCGCCGCGCGGCTGCGGCAGGCGGTTGCAACGGCCAAGGTGCTGGAAAAGCCGGTCACGCTGAGCTGCGGCGTGGCCACCTGGGATCCGCGCAGGCTGCCGATCGGGCGGGCGGTCGACGCCGCCGATCGCGCCCTGTATGAAGCCAAGCGGCAGGGCAGGGATCGGGTCGTGCACAGTTCCAGCCTTGAGTGAGGCCGTCACTGCCGATGGCGCAAGCCAGAGCAGAAGCGGTCGGGAGTTGGGAGTTGGGAGTAAGAGCAAGAGCGGAAGCAGTCGGGCGGGAGTTGGGAGTCAGGAGTAAGAGCAAGAGATCAAGCCAGAGCAGACCGTAAGCAGTCGGGAGTCGGGAGCAACTGCGGGACACACGATCCGTACTCCCCAACTCCCCAACTCCCCAACTCCCGACTCCCGCCTCTGCTCACCGCCAACCGAACCAGAGGGAACCATCCATGCCGCACGCGCCGTCCTACTACGCCGCCAGTGCTCATCCGCAACCCGAGCGACCGCCGCTGACCGGGCGGACCGAGGCCGAGGTCTGCATCGTCGGGGCCGGCTATACCGGCTTGTCGGCGGGGCTGCATCTGGCCGAAGCTGGTCATCAGGTGGTCGTACTCGAAGCCGAGCAGGTGGGCTGGGGCGCCTCCGGTCGCAATGGCGGTCAGATCGTGCACAGCTATTCGCGCGACATGGATGTGATCGAGCGTGCCCACGGCGCGGTCGTCGCCGGCGCGCTGGGCGCGATGGCCTTCGAGGGGGCACGGATCATCCGCGAGCGGGTCGAACGCTACGCCATCGACTGCGATCTGAAGGCCGGCGGCATCTACGCGGCCAAGAACGCGCGCAAGGCCGCTGAGCTGGCCGAGCACAAGGCGCTGTGGGAGCGCTATGGCAATGATCAGATGCGCCTGCTCAGCGGCGAGGCGATCCAGCAGTACGTCCGCACGCCGCTCTACCATTCGATCCTGATCGACGAGAGCGGCGGCCACATCCATCCGCTGAACCTCGCTCTGGGTGAAGCGCGCGCGCTGGAAGGCCTGGGTGGCGTGATTCATGAGCACTCCGCGGTGGTCTCGATCGAACGCGGCAGCAAGCTGCGCGTGCGCACGGCAACCGGTGAGGTCGTGGCCGAGCGGGTAGTCATTGCCGGCAATGCCTATCTGGGCCAGCTGGAGCCGACGCTGGCGGCCAAGTCGATGCCCTGCGGCACCCAGGTGATCGCCACCGAACCGCTGGGCGAGCGCTGGCGCGAGGTGCTGCCATCGGATTACTGCGTCGAGGACAACGACTTCCTGCTCGACTACTACCGCCTCAGCGCCGACAAGCGGCTGCTGTTTGGCGGCGGCGTGATCTACGGCGCCCGTGATCCGGGCCGAATCGAGGCGTTGGTGCGGCCGAAGCTGGAGCGGACCTTTCCGCAGCTGCGCGGCGTGCGTTTCGACTACAGCTGGACCGGCAACTTCCTGCTGACCTTGTCGCGTCTGCCCCAGATGGGCCAGCTGGCCGACAATATCTACTATTCCCAGGGCTGCTCCGGCCACGGCGTGACTTTCACCCACCTGGCCGGCCGGATCCTGAGCGAGGCCATTGACGGCCGAACCGAGCGCTTCGACGCCTTCGCCAAGCTGCCCCATTACCCCTTCCCCGGCGGCCGCCTGCTACGCGTCCCGCTGACCGCACTGGGGGCGGCGTGGTATGCGGTGAGGGATCGGCTGGGCTTCTAGGCTGGGTTCGACGGCTGGCTGTGAGTGCAAGCGGCAGGGGGGTTTTTAGGGCCCAGGGCTCAGGGCCCAGGGCCCAGGGCCCAGAAGAGCGAGGGCCCAGAAGAGCGAGGGCCCAGGGCCCAGAAGAGCGAGGGCCCAGAAGAGCGAGGGCCCAGGGCCCAGAAGAGCGAGGGCCCAGGACTCAGGGCTCAGGGCCCAGATGAGCGAGGGCCCAGAAGAGCGAGGGCTTAGGGCCCAGAAGAGCGAGGGCCCAGGGCTCAGGGCCCAGAAGAGCGAGGGCCCTGGGCCCTGAAGAGCAACTCGAGCGCAGCTCTTTGCCCGCTATCAACCTAGACGCCGGGGTTGCAGCGGCAACGGAGCGAGAGATGCATTCCGCTTTCGACCGTCGCACAGTTCCGGCCAGCGCTACTGGGCCCTGGGCCCTGGGCCCTGAGCCCTCTGCCTTGGGCCCTGCAATTCGGCGACAATGGCTCCAACCCAACCGAGGAGTCCCTCGTGGCCCATAAACCCTTCCACCTGATCGTCTACGGCGCCACCAGCTTCGTCGGTCAGATCCTGTGCCGCTATTTGATCGGCCGTTTTCCGCCGGGTGGTGAGCTGCGTTGGGCGATGGCGGGGCGGTCGCGGGACAAGCTTGAGGTCTTGCGTGGCGAACTCGGTGGTGGTGGCGACGCAATTCCGTTACTGCTCGCCGATGCCGCCGACGAAGCTGCGCTCGGCCAGCTGTGTGCGGCCACCGGCGCGGTGGTCTCCACGGTCGGGCCCTATGCCTTGTATGGCGGGCCGCTGGTGCAGCTCTGCGCCGACAGCGGCACCGACTACTGCGACTTGACCGGTGAGCCGCAGTGGATCGCGCGGATGATCAAGGCGCATGAAGCCAGCGCGCAGCGGAGCGGTGCGAGGATCATCCACAGCTGCGGTTTCGATTCGATCCCGTCGGACCTGGGCCTGCATTTTCTGCAGCGCGAGTCGCAGACCCGCTTCGGTCAGCCCTGCGTGCGGGTCAAGCTGCGGGTGCGGGCGATGCGCGGTGCGATGTCCGGCGGAACCGTGGCGAGCCTGATGCAGGCGGTCAAGGAAGCCAGCAGCAATCGCCAACTACGCCGCGAGTTGGCCAACCCTTATGCATTGTGCAGCGAGCCGAAGCATCCGAAAACCCGCCAGCCGAATCTGCACGGGGTCGAATTCGATCCGGATTTCGACGCCTGGATCGCGCCCTTCATCATGAGCGCGATCAATACCCGGATCGTCCAGCGCAGTCACGCGCTGGCCGGTCGGCCCTGGGGCGAGGATTTCGTCTACGACGAGGCGACCCTGACTGGCCGCGGCTTCAAGGGTCGCATGGCGGCTTACGGGATGGCCGGCGCGATGGGCGGATTCATGCTCGCCGCGGTTCTGCCGCCGACTCGCTGGGCGCTGCAGCGCTTTGTGCTGCCGGCGCCGGGCGAAGGTCCGGGGCCGGAGGCGCAGGCCAAAGGCTGTTTTGATCTGCGCCTGCATGGCCGTACCGCCAATGGCCAGACCCTGCGCTGCAAGGTCACCGGCGATCGCGATCCGGGCTATGGCTCGACCGCGAAGATGCTAGGCGAGGCGGCCAGCATGCTCGCCCTGAATCTGCCGAAATCCCAACTGGCCGGTGGCTTCTGGACCCCGTCCACCGCCTTCGGCGATCCGTTGATCGAGCGTCTGGAGGCCCATGCGGGTGTAAAGTTCGAAGCGCTTTGACGGAGAAGCTGACGCGGCACGCGTCCTTGGAGTGCGATGCTCCGCATCGCTTTGGATGCTCCTGGCTTCAAGCAAATGGTAGTGACCAGATTCGCCTACCTCGAATCATCCAAGGTCCAAGTACCGGGTAACCAGACTTGATTGAACCCGAAAAAAGCACCCAAAGCGGCGCAGAGCGCCGCAGTCCAAAGTTGCAGGGCCCTGCTCCTCTGCGCCCTGGGCCCTATGCCCTGGGCTCTGCTCCTCTGGGCCTTGCTCCTCTGGGCCCTGAGCCCTATGCCCTGGGCCCTGCTCTTCTGGGCCCTGCTCTTCTGGGCCCTGGGCCCTATGCCCTGGGCCCTGCTCTTCTGGGCCCTCGCTCTTAGTTGTCCAGACAGCTGTCGCCGGTCCCGGTCGGGATGGTCAGCCGGGTCACCGGGGCGCTGCCGCTACCCAGCCGGGTGTCGTAGCTGAACTGGCCACTGGCGCAGCCGGTGAAGCGGATCGTCAGGCTGCCGAAGTCGTTGTCGACGACGACCTGGGAAGGGTCGAAGGCCGGGCCGAACTGGCCGCCCTCGGTGACCAGCAGCGGGATCGTTACTTCGTTGGCGCCGTATTCGAATGCGGCCAGACCGGTCGCCCAGAGCTGCAGACCGGCGCTGTAGTCGTACCAGTAGACATTGGCCAGCGGACCGCTGTCGTCCGACGCGTCGTTGACGATCTCGAGCACGAAGCCGCGGCGGGGGTTGGCCGGGTCGAACCAGGAGCCGGCGTGCAGCGGCATGATCGGGAAGCCGCTGGTGCGTACGGCAAACTCGATGAATGGCGGTCGCAATGGGGTCTGGTTGCTGGTCGCAAGGGCGTTCATCCGCTGCAGCGTACCGACGCCGAAAACAATTTCGCCAAAGGCGGTGTATTCGGCGTCAAGCAAGGCGGTATTGTCGATCAGGTTGAAGAAGAAGCCGGCGCGGGCGCTGTTGACGTTGGTGCCAATCAGGGCCATCGCGATCGTGCCGGCGCGATTGCCGCCGTCGCTGGTGCGTTCGCTGGCGATCGCCGGGCGGGTGGGGGGACGTTCCAGGCCCTGGTCGGTGAAGGTGCCGGACTGGACCACCAGGTTATGCACCACCCGGTGAAACAGCATGCGGTCGTAGAAGTCCTCATCGACGTACTGCAGGAAGTTCGCCACCGTGTTCGGAGTCCGGGCCGTGTCCATCTGGACCAGCAGCGGGCCCTGGTCGGTCTGAAGCCAGACCCGGGTTTCCTGCGCGGCGGCAAGCCCGGGCAAGCACATCAGTGCGCACAGGGCGAAGCTTGCAATTTTCAACATGTGGCTCTCCTGCAGGTGTTGGATAGGTCGGGTCCGAGCTGGCTGCGGTAGCCGGCATGTGCCAGCTGCCGGCTACGCATGCCCCTTGCCATTGAGACGCTCCAGTTGGGTCTCCGGCGCCGGCTCGCAGCCGTAGTACTCGATCAGCAACTCGTCACTGGCATCGGCCTTGGCGATGAAGCCGCGGACGCGCTCTTCCAGCAGGCCATGAGCGGCGTTGTTGAACACATCGGAAATATGCACCACCAGCATCAGGCGCACGATCTTGGCGCTCAGATCGAAGGCGTAGGGGGCGTGCTGGGCATCGAGCAGGTAGCGGAACAACTCGTCCAGGTGCTTCTTGCCGGTCTGGGCCAGCGGGGAGGAGAAGTTCAGGTGCTCGGAGCAGCAACACCAGACCTTGACCGGCGCGCTGCCGCTGTGGAACGACCAGTTGTGGCTGCCATGACGCGCCAGCACCGGATCGATCCGGGCACTGGACAGGGCGTGCTCGACAAAGGCGGTCAGCGGGTCCAGATCGGGGGGCTCGAAATAATCGGCGAAATCCTGCCGCCGTTCCAGGTCCGTGCCACAGTTGGGGCAGAAGCGCTGGCGCTGCTCGATCAGTTCCTCACAGGCCGGGCAGTGCACGCCGAAGGCGCTCGGCGCGGCTCTGTACGCATCGATGAAGGCGCGCACATCGGCGACCGGAATGCCGAAGCCGACCGCTTCGGCGGCGTTGAGCTTGCAGGTCGTGACCGCAACGATATGACGCTCGTCGTCGAGGATCGGTCCGCCGGAATTGCCCGGGTTGATCGCCGCGTCGGTCTGGACGAAGTACTGCTCGTCCATCAGCTGATAAGGGTGTGAGATCACCCCCTCGGTCAGTGACAGGGGCAGCCCGACCGGGAAGCCGAGGATGTGGACCGGCTGCTTCGGCTTGAGGCCGACGTCCTCGGCCAGCTTGAGCACCTCGCCGCTCAGCGGGCTATGCAGCTCGACGATGGCCAGGTCACGCAGCGGATGGACGCGGCGAACGCTGCCAAGGATGCGGCTGCGATCGCGCGACTCCACCGCGACCTGACGATACGGAGCGACCACGTGCGCGTTGGTCACCAGATGACGCTCGTCGATCAGGAAGCCTGACCCCGTTCCGCCACCGGTATAGACCTGATAGACGCCGAGACTGTCGATCTCGGCGTCGAGATTCGTTGCTGTATCCACGCGCATTCCTTCAATCAAATGGGAGAGCGGCAAGCTCGTTGGCCTGCTGCTCGTCCGTGCTCTGGCCGTGCTGCCGATTGATCTGGATCGCCTGCTGCCAGAGCAGGTCGGCGACCTCGCGCCAGGGCTTGTCCGAGGCCTGATCGAGTGCCTCACGCAGCGCGCGCTCTATCGCTTCGGGCCAGACCTGATAGGTCAGCAGATAGATGAAATCGGCGATCAGCTCGAGCGCGGCCTCCAGATGGCGGCCGCTGGCGCGCAACTCGCCGGTGCCCTGCAGCCGGTGCGGCCCGAGCATCGAGGCGATCATCGAGGCGGTGCCTTCCTGCAGCGGGCAGAAGGCGTACTTGGCATGGCCGAGGGCCGCGCGCAGCCGATCGGGCTCGACCAGCCGCATGCTCTTGATGCAGCGGGCCAGTGCCGCGTCGCGCCGATTCGGGTCTTCTTCCTGATCGGTGTAGGTGTCCGAGTGCTCGGCCAGTTCGGCACGCAAGGCGCCGTGGAGCGGCAGCAGGTAGCGAACCTGGTTGACCGCCAGCGAGCCGAGTGCGTCGAGGAAGCGCAACGAGCGCCGCCGTCGAGATTCGAGCATCAACTCCTCGATCGCGGCCCAATGCGCACTCCAGAAGGCCCAGGCGCGCTCCCACTCGGCCTCGTCCAGGTCGGTCAGCGGCGCCCGGTCCGGTGTCACCAGCTGGAACTGCTCGCTGAGCCAGGCATCGTGGCTGTCGGCCTCCAGCGGCAGGCGCTGCAGCACCTCGATCAGCTTCTGCGGGTGGAGCAGGGGCAGCCGGTCCTCGAACTCCAGAGCGATCGCGTGCTCACGCAACCGCGGCTGAAACAACTGACCGGTGCTACTGAGTCGTCCGAGGAAATAGCGCAACGCGGCGGTGGCGCGATCGGCGTCTGGCAGGCGCGCGAGCAGCGCACTGACGCTGAGGCGATCATCGATCAGCGCGATATGGACGCGCGCGGTGCCCTGAACCAGACAGAGCTCGCCGGCCGCCAGATCGATGTTGCCGTGCTCGGGCAACAGATAGGCCAGAGTCTGTTCCACCGCAGCTTGGTACTCACCGCGATCATGCGCCTCGATGGCCTGGTCTCGCAGGCCATAGTCGCGCTTGACCAGTACCGGACGACGGCGGACAGGCGTGGGCAGGGTAAGAGCAGTCAGCGCCATGAAGAGGCCCGGGAAAAAGAGCGGAATTATGGCATGAGGGGCGGGGATACGCCAATCCAGATCGGGCCTGGCATCGGGGTCGGAATCGGAATCGGAATCGAGGGCAGGGTCATGGGTTTTGGCCCGAACGACTAGCCGTGCACCGCGCAGCCAGCGACGGCGTCGGCAGGGACTGCCGGTTTAGTCGACCGAATCGTGTCGATGCTGACGACGACGGGGGCGGCGTGGCTGCACGGTTTGCGAGGAGGAGTCGGGTACGCCGGGCAAGGGATCGATTCCGATACCGATTCCGACCCCGACCCCGACTCCCTTCTTCGCGCCACTGGAACTGCTCTACTGACCCCTCAGCCCTCAGCCCTGCTTCTTGTCTACTGAACCGGATCAATCACCAAAAACAACGCCCCTTCGCCGCGCTTGACCAGCAGCAGCAGGGACTCGTTGTCTTTAACCGCTTCGACCAGTTCGCCGAAGCTGTCGACGTCCTGGACCGGTCGGCGGTTGACCTGCATGATGACGTCGCCCGGGCGGATGCCGGCGCGGCCGGCCGGTCCGCTGCCGACGTCGATGACGACCACGCCGCCTTTGGGCACACCGAGCGTTTCGCGCTCATCGGCCTTCAGGTCGGCCACCCGCAGGTCGAGTCGGTCGTTATTGTCACGTCGCACCGGACCGCTCTGGGCGCTGCGCTCTTCCGGCAGGGTGCCGATGGTCAGATTGATCGTCCGCCGCTTGCCCTCGCGCAGGATCTGCAGCTTGACCTTGCTGCCCGGTGCCGTGGCCGACACCATCGCCGGTAGTTGCTGCGACTCTTCCACTTCGGCGCCCTCGAAACCGAGGATCACGTCGCCGACCTCGATTCCGGCCTTCTCCGCCGGGCTGTCGGGGGTGACCTGCGCCACCAGCGCGCCTACCGGGCGATCCAGATCAAAGTTCTGTGCCAGCTCGCGGGTGATCGGCTGGATCAGCACGCCAAGCCAGCCACGTTCCACGAAACCCTTGCCCTTGAGCTGTTCGGCCACCTGCATCGCGGTGCGGATAGGGATTGCGAAGGACAGGCCGATATAGCCGCCGGTACGTGACAGGATCTGCGAGTTGACGCCGATGACTTCACCCTGGGCATTGAACAGCGGGCCACCGGAGTTGCCCGGATTGACTGCCGCGTCGGTCTGGATGAACGGGACATAGGCCTCGTTCGGCAGGGAACGGCCAGTCGCGCTGACGATGCCCTGGGTGGCGGTGTAGTCCAGCCCGAAGGGCGAACCGATGGCGAGCACCCAGTGGCCCACTTCCATTTGATCCGAATCGCCCAGTCTGACCGCCTGCAGGTTTTCGGCGTCGATCTTCAGTACCGCCACATCGGTGCGCTCGTCGCTGCCGATCACCTCGGCAGTGATCTGGCGCCGATCCGATAGCGTGACCGTAATCGTGTCGGCATCCTTGATCACATGCGCGTTGGTCAGGATGGTGCCCTGCGTGTCGATGATGAAACCCGATCCCAGACCTTGCGAGGGGCGGGGATCGGCCGGGCCCTGACCGAAGCGGCGGAAGAACTCGCGCAGTTCCTCCGGTACGTTGTCAGCGCCACCACCGCGTCGGCCGACGGTATTGATGCTGACCACCGCGGCGCGATTGTCGCGCGCAATGCTGCGGAAATCCGGCAGGACGCCGGCGCTGCCGAGC
>JBGTIE010000264.1:0-9573 GCA_041745855.1 Lysobacterales bacterium
CCAGCTACGCCTTCGGGTTGGATCTGCGCCGCGACGAATACAGTATCAGCACCGACCCACAGGCACGCATCGGCAATGTACTGGGCGGTGGGGTCTTCGGTGAGCCGGAACAGGCGGCGCGCAACTATGGCGGCGTTTATGGCGAGGCCTATCTGCCCTTCGGCGAGGGCTGGGAACTCAGCCTGGCCTCGCGTTACGACCATTACGAAGACGCCGGCGGCGCGCTCAGTCCGAAGCTGGCGCTCGCTTTCCGGCCAAATGATCAATGGCTGTTGCGGGCTTCGCTCGGCAGGGGCTTTCAGGCGCCGGACCTGTTCGCCGCCTATGGCGGCCGGCAATCGGCCGAGTTCTTTCTCGTCGACGCGCTGGATTGTGCCTTGCGACCGGAAGATCCCTTCGCCTGCGGGGGCCGGCCAGTTGAGATCGACGTTGTGCCAAACGACCAGCTCGGCCCCGAGCGCGCCCGCCAGGGCACGCTGGGTCTGATCTGGCAACCGGTCGAGCAAGTCCAATTCGGATTGGACTATTACCGCAGCCACATCAAGGACCAGATCGGCCGACTGCGCGCCGAAGACGTGCTGGCGCTGGAACTGGACTGCTTCCAGACCGGCCGCCCGTGCGATCCGATCGGCGATGGCCAGGTCATCCGCAACGATCTGGGCAATATCGAGCGCATCATCATCCCGCGCATCAACATCGCCAGCGTCCGCAGCAGCGGGCTGGACTTCGAGTTCAGGTTCAACCAGCCGACCGCACTCGGCAACTTCCGGCTCGATCTGCACGCCAGCAAGGTGCTGACCTACCAGGTCGAGTCCTCGCCATTCCTGCCCAGCGAAGACTTTCTTAATACCTTCAGTGCCCCGCCCTGGCGCGGCAACCTGCGGCTGGGCTGGCAAATCGGCGCCCATCATTTCAGCGCCGGCGCCGAATACATCGCCAGCCGCAACGACTGTTTCCAGCAACGCCTGCCCGACGGCAACCCCAACCCGGCCTGCGTCAACCAGATCGCCTCCCACACCGAATTCGACGCCCAATGGCGCTGGACCACCCCATGGCACGTGGACCTCGCCCTCGGCGGCCGCAACCTCAACAACCGCCCACCGCCACATGACGGTTTCGGCGGCTACCAGTACGGCCTGTACGATCCAAATGGGCGGGTGTGGTATCTGCGTGTGATGGCGCAGTTCGGCGGCGCGCCTTAGACCCTTTGCGAGGTCCGGCGCCATCGAAGGAAACTGGCCGCGGCGACCCGTGCCACACGCTCCGCCCGTGCCGCCTACCCGAAAGCGGGTCTCACCGGCTGCGCAGTACGGACCCGCAGCCTCACCTGAAACCGGGCGCCGGAAATTGTCGGGGCGGGAAGAATCGATGCGCTGCTTGGTTGGTTGCCTAATGCCGTTGCCGTAAGCTACCGGTCATTCAGTCTCGCACTCACGGGCTCAGCTAAATCCTGCGAATCCGATACCTAGCTGTTCTGACGAAGGTATATCAGACTTTATTAATGTTATGGACGCACCTCTCAACCTGAACCACGGCATCCGAATTCGCGACGGTAGATGAGAGATTTTGCGTTGGGCCATCACTGTAGGGGGATGAACATAGATGCTGCACTTGGTTCGGACATCGATCAGGAGTCCATCGTCTACTGGTTGGTTGATCAGCTCGAGACATGGCCTGGTGGTGCTCGGACGATGAGCGACGGACTTCCTGGTTCGCCCGATCTCGTGGTCCGCATCGCCGCTGGCGACCGTCTGGCAGAAGAAGAACTGGTTCGTCAGTACCTGCGCGGCGTCAGAACGCTGTTGAAGTTCACCACTCGCTCCAGCGATGACGCTGAGGACATTCTGCAGGAGACCTTTCTGACGGTGATCAGCAAAATTCGTCGGGGTGAAGTGCGCGAGTCGGGCAAGGTCTCGGGCTTCATCCATGGCGTGGCGCGCAACCTCGCCACCAGTTTCTATCGACGTGATGCCGGCGATCGAATGGATGCCGTCCGAACGATGGTCGGGCAACTCGCCTCGGACGTCCCCGGACCACTGGAGTTGGCGGATCAAGCGCAGACGACGAGCTTTCTTCAGACCGCCATCGATGACCTCCCGGTTGAACGCGATCGGAAGTTACTCAGACGATATTTCTTCGAGCACACGTCGGTCGATCAGTTGTGTGAGGATCTCGGCACCGATCGCAGGCATTTTTCGCGTTTGAAGCATCGAGCGACACGGAGATTGATCGAACAGGTCAAGGGCGGGTCTACCCATGAATAGACAATACGTGATCGACAACGACCTCGTTGCCGGCTATCTGAGGGATGAACTGAGCCCGGAAGAACGTGCCAAATTTGAAGTTTTCTATATCGACGACCAAGACACCCTGGACGAGATCGAGGTCCTTTCATCGGTCACGAAACATCTGGCTACCGCGGACAAGGTCGAAGCAAGCACCGGGGGTAGCGTCGTGCGGCCTCTGTCCCGGCGTGGCCGCCCGATGCAGGCAGAGACGCAGGTTCCGGTCAGTTGGCTATGGCCCTTGGCAACCGCTGCGGCACTTGTAGTCGGTGTGGGTGTCGGGATCGCAACGCGACCGTCAAATGGTCCAGATTCAGTGCCCTCGCTGGCAAGTGCCGCCTTGGTCCATGTTGAACTGGTCCGCGGGTCCGACCAACCTGTCTTCCTGATTCCAGCCGATCGCGAGTCCGTGTTGCTGCAGGTGGCCGTGGGCACTCAAGAGTCCGCCTATCGACTCACCCTGGTAGATGGGCGCGGACAGGTGCTTAGCAGCGCTGCGCTCAAGCCGGATCCATATGGAGATGTTGCCGTAGCGGTGCAGCCGCGAACCCTGACCATGGATTACTATGAACTTCAGGCTGTGGGTCTGGACACCGGCAAGCGGGTACTTTCGGCCGCAATAGAATTAAGTCGTGATATGGGATCTTTCCCCGCGGATTGAGGTTCGGGGTGGCGGTCATCTGGTGGAGGCGCGGTGTGCTCGGTTGGGGCAAGCAAGGCGTTGTTGTTAGGCCGTCAGCTCGGGTGGAAACTCTTCGCAACGACCGGGCTGCAACCGGGCACGCTCCTTTGGCCTTGCTCGCATGGTGGTTCTGCGCCTGTCCGATTGCTGCGGCCGGCGAGTTCCCATCGAGCATTTCGTCTGAGGACCCCGCCGGCATGTCATGGTCGAGCGTGGCATTCGACCATCCCTTCGGCGTACAACTTGATCGCACCGGGACCACGACCGGTCAACTCAAAGCCCTTGGCGACGCGCTCCGGGAAGCTCGTCTAAGCAGCAACTGTGCGCTGATCTCGCCGAGATTTGAGGACTATAGTGAGTGGGGCGCTGAGTTACTGACAGCGACGGTCCTCAATCGAGCGCTGTGCTGGTCCTATCAAGGGATGCCCGATCGGGCCCTGGCGATCGTGAACGCAGTGGAGGCGCCCACTGGACCTGATTGGAAAATCCTGCATGCCTATGTGCTCGGCAGCATTCTCAGTGACGCAGACAGAAGTGCCGAGGCCATCACGCCCCTTGCGCTGACAGCCGAGTTGGCGGCGGCGGACCGTAGGTTTGATGAAATTCGTTCGATTGCGTTGGCCAAGCTCGCGTTTGCGAAGGCCGTTACGGGGAGCCCGCAGCGAGCATTCGAGCTGATTGACCAGAGCCTGACGATCGCTCGGGGAATCCAATCGCCCGCCGCGGAAGGTTTGGCGCTTAATCAGCTCGGCGGCGTACAGATCGTAAATGCGCAGTTGAGCGAATCAATCGACAGTTTGGAATTGGCACGCGGCCGGTTGCGCTTGGCCGGCGATCACTCCGGGCGCATGCTGGTCCTGTGCAATCTGGCCTATGCCTACACCAGAACCGGCGAGTTCGAGTCAGCCCGAGCCCTGCTCCACGAGGCGTTGAGTCTGCCGGTTGACCGCATCTCACCGACCGACCGGGCGATTCTGCACAGTCGTCTAGGTTATCTATATCTGGCCGTTGGGGACTGGGCCAGGGCCCGCGTCTTTCTCGAGCAGGGGGTGCAGTTCTATAGGGCACTGGGTGACGACTGGCGTCACGCCATGGCCATGAGGTTGTGGGGCAGCGCATTGCGCGAGCAGGGCCAGAGCGAACTGGCGTTGAGTGCCCTCAGAGAAAGCCTCGCCGAATTGAGGAAACTCGGACAGCTGCAATCGGCGCTTGAATCGGCAACCGGCATCCTTCTAGTTCATCTTCAGGCAAGAAGATATGAGCCTGAAGATATAGCGCAGGCGGAGCAATTGCTGGCCGACCCGACCGTCATCAACGCCCGCATACGGACGGATGCCACAACCGCGATTGCACGTTCGCTGCTCCTCGACAAGCGGCCAGAAGAGGCCATCGCCAGGGTACAGAGCGAGTCGCACACCATGACTGCTCTGGCCTATCTTCCGTCCCAGATTAACCTGCTGGCTGCCGAGTCGGAGATTCGCTGGTCCCTTGGCGAGAGGGAATCAGCCATGCAACTTTCCCGGCGCGCAATTGATCTGGCCGAGCGGATGAATGTTCAGTTGGAAGTGCAGCGGCTTGGTCCGGCCTGGGCCGCGCGCTCAGGTGCAGTGTACGAACAACTGGTGCAGCGGTTGATCGAACTGCATACAGCTGATCCCGACCCGACCCTGCTGGAACAGATCCATTCAGTGGCCGAGCGTTCGCGCTTCCGCTTCCTCACCGTTAACCAACTCCTGTCCCGAGACACTCCCGGGTCAGACAGTCCACCATCGGTCGAGCCGGCCTTGCGCATGCTCGCGCTGGCGGGCGATCAATTGGCTGCCGACCCTGGAAGCCGGCAACGACAGCTGCTGTACCACCAGGCCTACGCTCGGCTTGAAGCCTTGTTGCCTGGTCAGTTCATCAGTGCATCACCGATGGTAGTCGACCTCCCGAGTATCCAGAAAGAACTGGCTGAGCGCGAGATACTGATCTATGCGCTAGGCAACCACGTGATTGAACTGACTCACCACAGCGCCAATATTAGGCCTCTGTTCATCAGCCAGGACGTTCTGGACCGCGCAAAGCAAGTTCCAGAGAAGAGCGGAAACTATCACGCGGCGCTACGAATCCTGGGACGAGAGCTGCTTCGTACCGCCATTTCCGACCCGATTATCGAGCGCCTGTTGATAGTGCCAGATGGCAGTTGGCAAGGCATACCGCTTGCCGCTCTGGATATCGATGAAGGCGCTTCCTACGCTCCCGCCATCAGCCGCTTCGATGTGCTGGAACTGCCCGGCACACGTAGCTACTTCGGATCTGCACCGATAGCGCCAAACAAATCCGAAATCCCGCTGCTGACGATTATTGCCAATCCCGAATTTGGCTTGAGTAGGCAACCCTCAGACAACTTCGTCCGCTGGGTACAAGCTCAGCCGAAACTGGATGCATCGGCACAGGAAGTCAAAATGCTGACAAACCGATTTGATCCTGACAATATTTCAGTGTACACCGGCATTCGCGCCACCAGCGCCGCATTCAGCACGCATGCTGCGCGACGCTCGACCATCTTGCACGTGGCCACCCACGCCTACGTCGACCGTGCGACCGGCTTGACCGGATTGGCGCTGGCCGACGGTCTGCTACCCACGGCAAACCTGACCTCATTGAGTTTCCGCAACAAACTCGTGGTCATCAATACCTGCTCCTCGGCCGACGGGAATGACTTCGCCGGTGAGGGTCGCATGAGTCTGTCCCGGGCCTTCCTAGCCAGAGGCGCGGAAGCCACCGTCTCGACCCTGTGGCCAGTCGCGGACCAAGCCTCGTTCCAATTCATGGATTTCTTCTATGAAGCACTAACCAACGGACACGATGCCGCCGCTGCTCTCAGACAGGCCCAAAACCAGATGCGTGGTATCCCGCGATATCGCGACATAAGCTATTGGGGCGGTTACCAGTTGACGGCCACCGCCCCACCCAAACCGTTTGACCGCGGATTCAACCGCTCCGGTGAACTAGTCCGGCCACCTCCATGAATCCGTAACCACAACCCCATCCTTGAGCCAGTGAAGGGTCGAGACAACGGCACTGCCCTCCAACTGCATCGTGATTGCAAGCAGTTCTGCTCGGTCTACGGGATCCCTGATAATGAAGTCCCTTGGGGCCCCGTCGTCATGGAACAATGGAACGGCTACAAGACCCTCGCTGAAGGCTTGGAATTGAACCTCCTCGCGACTTTCCAGTGACAGCTTTGCGTTCCAATATGGATCGACCACCAGACACCCAACAGGAACCGCTCGCTCTCCGTTCAGAGGCGGGAAATCGTATCTCGAACAAATCGTCTCTAGGTGACTGCCCGGCGGAAAACTGCTGACGTCTCGAACCGGCAGATCCTCATTTGACTCAGCAACATAAAGCCCGACTACGAAGCCGTCTACAGGCATGTATTCGCGCTGAGTATCTGAGTATCTTTCCAAGACGCGCATCTTTCCAAACTTCTCGAAGCCCGACAGAATCATTCTCCGAAGTCTATTGCTCATAACATTCTCCTACAGGAAAGTCAGCTCTGATTCATTCGCGAACTCAATAAAGTCGATCATTGATGCCGGCTCGGGTCGCTTGTTTGCAATCGCATGGCCATCTCCTTCTTTCTCGCTTAGCTGGGCCCTCCGTTTCGCAAGTATGGCATTTTTCCTCCTCATATAGGCCAGAAATTGACCCGAGGCGAAACTATTTTCGATTCCGCTCGACAATGCCGCTTTTGATACGGCCGCATGAAGGGTACCGGCTACCAGGAAGGACGCCAAGGGTCCCAACCCGCCTCTCCCTTTCGGGGACTGCTCAGGGGTGTGCTGCGCATTGGCAACCGCTGCTTCCAGCAGGCAGTAATACCAGAGCGGGAGGTCACTTGTCATTCCGCTCCGTTTAAGCAACTCCTGATCTGGACTGAAACGCCGCACTGTCTCGTCGGTCAACGGAGCCAGACGATCAACGATGTCAGCAGGTGCTTGATAGCCCTTCAACACAGATTGGATGTATCTTGCCAACGCCTGTCCCGATGCAAGCCGCCATCGTTGACCGCGTTCCAGGTTGAGTCGAGCCAGACATGCCTTGCTTCCGTCAACAGATACTACGCTCAACGCCTGGGCGAGTGCAGGATACACCGAGTTGGCCAACTGAGGACCGGCGCCCGGAACCAGGCGGGAGCGAAAAAAGTTGTTCCACAAAGGCACGTGACTGCTCGGAAATCCATGTGCATTGGCCATTTCCCTGCCAGTATGGCGAAACAGTTCTGCCAAATCGAAAGAAGAACTGTTCAGTCTATATCCGGACCGTACCATGGCGTGGCCGAACCTAAAAGCCGAACCTACAAACTCAAGCGGCAATTTTGACGTCCGGAATATCTCGCTCACCCATGGTGCGCTCCAAGGTACTTCTAGTATCCAGCGCTGACATACTCGAGGCAAGAAGTCCCTAAGCACGATGCGCTGGTACGCCTTGATCGTTTGAGATTTACCGCGTTCAAATAAAGCGTCCGGGGGCTCCGAAGGGTGGCGTTCACTCTCCAGCGCAACAACGCGATTATGGAACTTCAAGAATATTACGTGAAGCTGAGCTACAAGCAGATTTTCGTCATTTCGCTCATCCGGAATTTTCGCAATTTTAGTTTCCTTGTTCCGGGGGAGATCGTCACAAACACAAGGGAAACCGGAACCCGGGATCGTTTTACCCAATTCAAACTTTCCCGTAGTAGAATCAACTGCATAATCACAATGCGCTCCGTAGACACTATCCAGGTCAAGACAAGGTGTTCTGCTTGTCTCAAGCTCTTCGGCACTATTTATCTGGTCCGCCTGATTTGTCAATCCCATGGAGACGAAACTCAGGTCGTGGCTGATGAACTGGCCGAGATAGGTGTATCCTGCGGGAATCTTGCCGCTGACGCGGGCCCGGTTGACCATTTTCCCGGCCAACTCAACAAGCGCGTCAGGTTGCGGGGAGGTTTGATTCAAAGAATTCGATGGCTCAAGAATGTGGTATAGCAACCTCTGCGGAATTGTCACCGTACAGTGCTGACCTCCTGCAACAACTACGTCTGAATTTTTCACTAGACATCTCCAAGGTCACAAGCAGATTGACGGCGCGCCACGACACTACCGACTTACTTTCGTCGGAGACAAGCGAGTACGGAACATACATTCAGCGTCTCGTTCAATGGGTTCACCAAGCAGGCGACGCACGACTTGGCCGTGGTGACGCTCGCGAGGTGAAATCGATGGTTGCGCTGTCCTTCGCGCCGCCCATGCTGGAACGACGACAGCGCTTTTCGCGTCGGGGGACACATCACAGTTCATTACGCAGCCCCCTTGTTGGCTCGTTGGACACACAGTCGGTGAGCGCACTCCACTTTATACTAGTGCGCCGAAGGCTTCACTTCTCTCACCAACCAGGCGCCGGCATCGTCGAAGTGTCGACGATGAGCGCCCGGGGGTGCGATATTCCGCAGGTTGAATGCAGTGTCAGACCCGATGCCCCCAACACATCGCGCGAATGTCGCCCGATGTTCCATCCGGAGTTCGCGCCATGAGCCGGCTGACACTGAAGCTGAGTGACGAATACCGACGCCTGTTCGAGACGCTCGAGATCCGCGCCGAGCGGGAACGCGAGGTTGAGCGCGAGGCCGACAGGGCGCTGGCGCTGAAGGGGCGCTACCAGAGCATCGGCGATCCGCTAGGGATTCCTTGGTACTTCATTGCCGCGGTGCATATGCGTGAGAGTAGTTGGCGGATTGATCGGCATCTGCACAATGGCGATCCGCTGAGCGGGCGCACCGTGAGGGTTCCGGCGGGTCGGCCGCGGCAGCCCGACCCGCCCTACACTTTCGAACAAAGCGCCACAGATTCGTTGATCTACAAGCGGCTGGACCGTTGGGGTCACTGGAGTCTGCCGCGTCTGCTCTACAAGCTGGAGGCCTACAACGGCTTCGGCTACCGCAACCGCGGTTTGCCCAACCCGTATCTGTGGAGCTTTTCGCACCACTATCTGCGCGGCAAGTACGTCCGCGATGGTCAGTTCGATCCGGCCGCGCTGGACCGGCAATGCGGCGGCGCTACGCTGCTGCGTCGGCTGGCCGAGCGGCAGGAGATCGCTTTTGAGGACGAACCCACGCTCGACGAAGGCGCTCTGGTGGTCCCTTACGCCCGCAGCAAGCCGACCAACGCCGACGACATCGCACGCGCCAGCGCGTTGCAGCACTGGCTCAACACCTTCCCCGGCATCTACCTGAAAGTCGACGGCTGGCCGGGGCAGCGCACGTCGGCCGCCTTTCATGCCGTGACCGGCTGCTGGTTGCCGGGGGATCCTCGCGCTGGGTGACGTGCTTGCCGTTGCGCCGGTTTCGTCTGCCCTGCCCCGCCTCTCGAACCACTCGGAAGCCGACCAGGGGCGGCGAAAAGTGCGATCGGCTGGCGCCTCATCCGTCGGCCGATCGAAGGAAGTAGATCCTATGACTGGGAGGGTCGCCGACATACTCTTTTCTTCCCACACAACTAGGAGAGCAGAGATGTCGACGACCCAGATTCAATTGTGCCTGATGGTGGCGGTGGCGGTGGAGATTTCGGGGGCCAA
>JBGTIE010000265.1:0-3265 GCA_041745855.1 Lysobacterales bacterium
AGGTTGGGCACCAGCGGCCGGGCGCCGGTGGCGATCACCAGCGCCCGTGCGCTCAGCCGCTTGCCGCCGACCTCCACTTCCCACGGTGACACCAGTTTCGCTTCGCCTTCGATGCATTCGACCCCGAGCGCGCTGTAGCGCTCGACTGAATCGTGCGGTTCGATTTGTCCGATGACGTGCTGAATCCGCTCCATGACCGCGGCGAAATCGACACCCGGGTCGCTCGCGGTCAGGCCAAACTCGCCAGCCTGGCGCATTTCCTGCGCCAGTCGGGCGCTACGGATCAAGGCCTTGCTCGGCACGCAGCCGGTGTTGAGGCAGTCCCCGCCCATCTTGTGGCGCTCGATCAGACCGACCCTGGCCTTGACCGCCGCGGCGATGTAGGAGGTGACCAGACCGGCCGATCCGGCGCCGATGACCAACAGGTTGTAGTCGAACTTCGCTGGCTTGCGATGGCCGCGGTAGACCTTTCGCGAGCGCAGGAAATCGAGCAGCTTGCGGGCGATCAGCGGCAGCAGGCCGAGCAGCACGAAGGCGCCGATCAGCGAAGGCGACAGGATCCCGGCCAGGCTCTCGAGTTGCCCCAGTTCGCGGCCCGCATTCACATAAACGATCGTGCCCGGCAGCATGCCGAGCTGGCTGACCCAAGCGAAAGTCAAGGCCTTCATCGCGGTCAGGCCCATGACCAGGTTGATGACGAAGAACGGAAAAGCCGGTACCAGCCGCAGGCCGAACAGGTAGAAGGCCCCATCGCGCTCCAGCCCGGCGTCGATCGCCTTCAGTCGCGCGCCGAAGCGCTGCTTGACCGTGTCACGAAACAGGAAACGGCTGAGCAGGAAAGCCAGCGTCGCCCCGGCGGTGCTGGCGAAGGAGACCAGCAGCAGGCCGATCCACAGGCCGAAGATCGCACCGGCGACCAGAGTCATGACGGCCGCGCCGGGCAGGGACAGCGCCGTGACCACCACGTAGATGGCGAAGAACGCGGCCGCGCTGGCCCACGGGTGGTTCTGCGCCAGTGCCTGCAGCGTGCCCAGGCTGTCGCGGATGGTTTCCAGCCGCAAGTAGTTGCTGCCGCCAAAGGCGAAGAAGGCACCGATGGCCACGGCTACCAGAGCCAGCAATATCCAGCGCTTGGTCGATTTGTTCATCTTCGATGGCTCCAGGTGGCCAGGGTTGAACTGATGGGTGCATGGACCCGTGTCGGGCGGATCTGCTTGCGCGCGGCGGCGCTGGACAGGTGGTCCATCTTGGCCGCAGACTCTTGTTCGCGCCGCCCAGGGATGAGCTCAGTCCCAGCTCTGCAAGGGCACCTCGATCCAGACCGCGCGCGCCTTGGCCACCAGTTCGCCGCCCGCGCCATAGATCGCGGTCCCGGCCAGTCGCTTGCGGCCCTCCGCCGCGATCGGCCAACCGAGCACGATGCAGTCCTCGCCGGCATGGACCGGTTTGAGGATCGCCGCACTCAGCTCACCCAGAACAATTGCGGTGCCGGCCGGCAGCGGATACCAGGTGAAGGCGCCGGGGCAGTCCAGGGCCGCCCACAGGAACTCCGGCCGCACGGTGCGGTTGGCGTCGGTGAGCGACGCATCGGGCGTCCACGGCGCCGCGATCGTGCTGCTGCCTACGAGGGCGCCGGGGTAGATGCACAATCCGTCCTTGCCCCTGCGCTCCGGGCCGCACACGAAGCAGCCGGGAAAGGTGTGCTCGCGAAAGCCGATGTAATCCTCCGAGGCGCGCCGGGCCAATTCGAGCGAGGGGCAGGGCGGTACTTCCAGCGCCAGTTCACAGACTCGGCCGTGGCCGATCTGGGTCTGGCCATCGAACAGGCGCGCCTCACTGTCATCTGATTCCAGCTTGAGTTCGGTCTGCAGCGGCGGAGGGGCCTGCAGTCGGACGCTTACCGCCGGCGCGCTCAGCGAGGCGGCGATTCGGCCACAGGTATAGCCGCCATTGCCGGAACGAGGCGGGCCGCGAAAGCGCTCGGAGATTTGCAGCAATTCGATCATGGCTGGCTCGGCAGGGCGGGTGCAAGTGGAAGGCCGACTGAAGCTCTCGGTCGGGTTCAAGGGCCCAGGGCCCAGGGCCAATCTTAAGGCGAGTTCGGAAGCAACGGTCGCTTTGATGCTTCCTGCGGTCCGACCAGCCTGGAAGCGGCTCTTGCCCTGCTGGGCCCTGGGCCCTGGGCCCTGAAACCCACACAAACCCCCTGAAACCCCAATTTGACTCACACCAGGCAAAGGAGAAGTCCTTCGACGCCCATCGGGTAGTAGAGTCGACATCCCGCCGCTTCACCGATGGTTGACGGCGCAGGCTTCACATTTGTCGAAAGTAGTCCACTTTCCGGAGTCCATCCATGCGTAAGTCTTCCATGTTCTGCGCCCTCGCCGCGTTTGCCTGCGCTCCGCTGCAGGCCGAAAGCTTGAACTATCAATTCGATACTGCCCATTCGCAGGTTCACGCCAGCCTCAGTCATCTGGGCTTTTCGACCAGCACGGCGCGCTTTGCGATCAAGGAAGGCGTGATCGTGGCCGATGCCGATGAACTGACCGCGGCCAAGGTCAGTGTGGTGCTGAATGCGGCGCCGGACCTCGGTGACGCCACCTGGGAAGACCACATGGGCGCCGAGAAGTGGTTCAACCTCGCCGAGCATCAGGAAATCCATTTCGAGTCGACCGAGGTCACTTCCAGCGGCGACGGTCAGTTCGAGATCGTCGGCAATCTGACTCTGCGGGGCGTGACCAAGCCGGTGACCTTGCAGGCGAAGTTGAACAAGGCCGGCCCGCACCCCTTCAATCAGAAGCCTCGGTTGGGCTTTTCGGCCACGACCAGCTTCAAGCGCTCGGATTTCGGCATGGCCGAGTATGTCCCGAACGTGGGCGACGAGGTGCTGGTGCGAATCGAAGTTGAAGCCGGGGCTTCGTGAGATAAGGGCATGGAGATGCGCTCTCCCTGACCCCCTCACAGAACTCATTGATTCGTCATTGCGAGATGCCTTTTCCGGCCCGGAAATGCACACGGGCCATGAACCAGCAAGAGCGGTCTCACGCGGAGACGCGGAGGACGCGGAGGAAGAGCAAGATCGAAGCGCGTAGTGCGAACAGCAGTCTTGAGCCGCGTTCACGACCCCTGATGTCAGATTGTTCTCTTGAAAGCTCTCTCCGCGACCTCCGCGTCTCCGCGTGAGAATGGTTCTTCTTCCGAACGCCTTCTTTGACCTGGAAAATGCACATGGGTCATGGTCCCGGCACTTCCGTAAATCAATGGC